>CASEWH010000066.1 GCA_949291575.1 uncultured bacterium | reverse complement strand
TTCACTTGTAATACTCTTGTAGTAGTAAGTATCATTCCTTGGAGTCCTTTAAAGCTTTTATCTATATCACTTTTAGTATATTTAGAAGGCAACTTAAAAGATGGCTCCCCAGCATTATTTACTAAATATTTTATATTACCTATAGAAGCGATTTTATCTATTGTTGTGCTTATAAAATCTTCATCAGAAACATCCCCAACAAAGCATTTATAATCTGGATTATCTAATTCTAAATTTTCTTCATCAAGATTACATACAATTAATCCTTTATTTAATGAATACTCTACAAGAGCTTTTCCAAGTCCATTACTACCACCAGTTATAACTATTACATCTTTCATGTAGTCCTCCTCAATATTATTGTTCTTCATTATCTATATCATCAAGTATTTCCTCTAATCTTTTATAAAAAACATTTAAATCACCATTATTTAAGATATAATAATCTGCAAAAGCGATAGGACCACCTTTAGCAGAGTTTTCAATCTCGGCGACATCCCTTTTAATAATATCTTCATGATCAAAAGGTCTATCTGGTCTTGACTCAACTCTATTATATCTAATTTTCTTATCAGTGCAAATACAAATAAGCTTTAAATCTTTAAATTTATCTTTAAGAATTAAATATTCATCCCAAGAATACAAACCATCTAAAACAGTATCACCCATACTATAAGCTTCTTCTATTTCCGGTAAAAGAATCTTTGCAACTACTCCCATACCATGTTCTTTTCTTAAATTTTCTCTAAACTCTTTTTGACTATCAGGAGTAATTTCAATTCCAGCTTCTTTCATCTTATCATAAATTACTCCTCCAAAATATATCTTTTTATAACCCTGATCTTCCAAGTATGTTGTCGCAACACTCTTACCACTACCACTCATACCAACGACTGCGATTAGTTTTTTCATAAATATTCGACCCCACTTTCTATATCCATAATCTTATCTGCTTCCTTAAACAACTCTTCTTTAGTAGTATTTCTTACTACATAATCATAATCTTTATAATTTTCCATATCAGTCTCTGTAATATGTTCTTTTTCTTTAAGAGTTAATTTATTATCATAATTTTCTCTTATAACATGAATTATTTTTATTTCAGGGAATCTTTCTTTTAATAGATTAAACTCACTAACAAGTCTTCCATCAGTAATTATAAAGACATCAAAATAATGCTTTAATATATCTATATCTTCACATAATCTATCTACTAAGAATGTTTCTTTATGAAGAGTATTTCTAATTACTTCAATTCCCATCTCCTGTAAAAACTCTCTTGGCTTTTCTCTCATATCACCATTCCAACTAAAATAGTTTTTAGCATACTCATATAAAGGTGTCGTTATATGAAGAATACAGGCACTATCTCCTTTAAAATCATATTTAGTCTTCATATAACTTCCAAGTAAATCTTTACCACAACCAGCTTTACCTGCTAACAAAAATATCTTCATCTAAACCAACTCCTAAAATTACATAAAAAAGACCACTGTAGGAGTGTATAATACACGTTACCATCCTACTTTGGTCTTAATTTTGATAAAGGTCTCCCTAGAAAACTCTAGAACTAGCTTTCCAAAAGAATCTTAGTTAATTTCCACCAAACATTAACTCTCTTTGATAAGATTATCTTTTGTACTCTTTTCCTTCACAGTCTTCTTATTATTCTCTTGATAATTGTTAAATGCCTCACCTAAACTAGAACGTTCCATAATAAACTCAATAATTATCTTAATAGTAGCGATAACAGGTGTTGCAACTATCATTCCTATCATACCAAAGAAATAGTTAAAAAGCAATAGTCCAAGCATAATTGTAACAGGGTGAAGTTTCATAGTCTTACCCATAATTAATGGTTGATAGAAGTTATTTTCAAGTAATTGACATACAAGTACTGATATTAAACAAAATACTCCTACCATAGGATCAATTGTAAAGCCAACTATAACTGCAGGAGCTCCTCCTATCCATGGTCCAATATAAGGTATTACATCGGTAATAGCACAGAACAAAGCGAAAAGGAATGGAGCAGAAAGTCCTGCTAAACTAAAGCCAATCGACTGAGTAATAAAGACAAGTACCATAATTAAAAGCACTCCACCAACATAGCTTCTAAGTTTACCATTAATACGACTCATTAAGTCATTCGCTCCCTCATGCCAATCTCTTGGAATAATACTAAGTAGATGCCCTTGAAAATTACGAAA
Organism: uncultured bacterium; assembly: GCA_949291575.1. Lineage (GTDB taxonomy): Bacteria > Bacillota_I > Bacilli_A > RF39 > UBA660 > Onthousia. The sequence goes on along the minus strand of CASEWH010000066.1, from coordinate 14,215 downwards.
TGATGATAATAAGTAAAAACCAATCATAATTCCTAAAACAATGTTGGTAGCAACACTAACTACACCACTACCAAAATTCCAAATAGCATTAGGAAGAGCACTTGCAAGATTAGTTCCTACACTTTCAATCTTATCAAGTATAGAATCTTTATAACTTTCAATCTGTTTACTATCTCCTAGACTTTCTAACATATCACTAGCAAAATCTTGAGCATTATCTACAAGTTCTGGAACTACTGATACTATATCAGAAACTCCACTTGAAAATGTTGGAACAGTAAATGCTAATAGTAAAATAATTCCTCCAAAAACAATTATATATGTAAGAATACAAGCAACAACTCTTGGCATTTTAGTAGATAATTTAGTAGCAAGTGGATCAAGTAACCAAGCAATAACAAATCCTATAAATACAGGAGATATTACTGATAAAATAGTTCCAATAATACCTAGGATATTCCATTCTTTAATTAAGTAAGTTGCAAGTAATATAGCAAGTATGATAACTAAAGCAAGAACAAATTTTAATAAGTTATTAGAAGTATAAAAGAATCTATTAATAGCTTTATAATCTAATTCATCACTTTTATTATTTTTACGAAACATATAATCCCTCCATCTATATGAAATATTTTAACATAAACGAAAATAAGAGTAAATAACCTCATATTTAATATAACCAAAATAAAAAGTTATAAACATTAGAGAAATATCTAGATATTTATAACTTTTATAGGCATACTTATTTTTAGCAATAGATTTTTTCTTTCTTTAGCACCACCTTGCTCAATTCCTTTTTCTCTAACAATATTTATAGCATATTCTAAAAATTATTGTAAATAGGTAATTTTAAAAACTCACTATAAAGTATCTCCAATTTATAAAATTTATAGTTTTTTTAAATTGTAAGTTTCCCCATCTTTTATGCCTTACCTCTTCCTATTTACAATGTATCATGACAGATAATATTAGTTAAAAAGTTGAGTACTTTATTTGTATTTTGTAGCTATTTACTGTAAACTTAAATATAGAAAGGAACTAATTATGAAGAGTATTATAAATAAAGAAATATTTGAAACTACTATTAAAAACTCTAAATTTATAGGAGTTATTATACCCATAGAATCTAAAGATGATGTAAAGGATAATTTAAACAAGCTAAAAGAAGAATATAAAAACGCTACTCATTACTGTTATGCTTTTAAATTAATTAATGATAAAGGATTTAGCGATGATGGAGAACCTAACAAAACAGCAGGTATACCTATTTTAAATGTAATAGAAGGTAATGATTTAGTTAATGTATTAGTTGTAGTTATTAGATACTTTGGAGGTATTAAATTAGGTCCAGGAGGTCTTATTAGAGCCTATTCTAATACTGCTAAAGAAGTTATTAATAAATCTACTTTAACAGACTTAATTAACGGTTTAGTAGTTTCTATTACTTTTACTTATTCTAATGAAAAAGAAGTTAATTATTTACTTAAAAATAGCATTATCAAAAGTAAAGAATATGAACAAAACTGTACTTATATAATAGAAACTACTAAAGAAATATTAGATAGTATCTCTAATTTAGTAACTATTAACTATGTAAATGAAAAAATAATTCCTAAACTAAACTAGGAATTACTTTCATTAAAGAATTCTTTATTGTTGTTTTTTATTACATTAATATTATTACTACTAGTTTTTATAGTAACTTTATATTCATTTAACTTATCATAATTATATATCTTACCATCCTTAATATCATCACTTATTTTGTCTAATGCCTCTTTAAAACTAAACTCTTTAGGACTATCCATATAGACTAATAAATTATCATTATGTAATTCCACTTCTATATTATAATCTACTAAATAGTCATAATAAGTAACTGTTACCTCTATTTTATCTGTTAGACTATCATCTACCACATATTCTATATCATTATGATAATATCCTATAGTCTTAAAATCACTTGTCATAGGAAGTGTTTCTCTTATTTCTTTAGTCTCTACATCTTCAGGTAGACTATCTACATAAGTTATAGACAAAAATTCAAAAGCAAAGATAATAGATCCTATTATAATTATTATTAGAGATGTAAGTAGTGTAATCATTACTCTTTTATAGTTATTCTTATGATTAATAACAAAGTTTAAAGGTACTTCAAAACATAATGCACTGATTATAAGCCCTGCTATTGTCCATAAAAGTATTCCTATTAAAGGAAGTCCTTTAAAGACAAATAACACTTCAAATCCCAACATTACTGCAAATACTACAATACAAATTAGGGGAGCGAAAAGAAATAATACTACAAAGAACTTAATTATATAAATAATTATCTTAGCAAGTGTTCTTGTTAAAGAATTACTATTATTATCTTTAATAATAACTCTCTCTACTTCTTCTACTCTTTTCTCTTTTTCTTTAACAACTATCTCTTTATCAATATCTTCTTTTATTTTAATTCTATCTAAATATTTTATTTTTAATACATAGATAAATACTACTATAGAAAAAACACTATATAAAATATCTACTATAAATGTAAATATCGTATTAAGTGAAGGACCAACATATGCAATATCATATAAAAGTCCATCTCCTATTAGATTCTCAATAATATCTTTAGGAATTGTACCTATTAAAATAATAATTATTAAAAGGAATACTGTTACTAAAAACTCTATTATCTCTTTAAAACTCATACTCTCAAATAGACAAACTATCTTTTTCATTAAAGTATTAAACTTATCTAATAAATCTTTAGTATTAATAGTAGTCTCTTTATCTTGTTTTTTCTCATCTAATACATCTCCATTTACTAAGGTATCCATATCTACATTAAAGATCTTACAAATAGAAATTAGTTTATCCATCTCAGGATAACTCGCTCCACTTTCCCATTTAGATACAGATTGTCTTGTAACATCTAATTTTTCAGCTAATGCTTCTTGAGACATATTTTCTCTTTTTCTTAACTTTTGCAAATTACTAGCAAAATTCATTTTTCTCACCTCTGTTTAGAATTTATCAAAAAACTTGGTTGCGGCCTACCAATTTTTAGTTAATTTATGTAAATTTTTAGTTGCATCAAAGAAAAAAGACTAGTTTTTACAAGTCCCTTGGTAGCCAAGATACTATTTCATCTAAATTATGATAACCTACTTCTTTTTTTACTAAAGTTCCATTTCTATAAACTTCTATAGTAGGTACACTCATAATACCATGTGCTCTTGTTAAGTCATCAAACTTATCAATATCTACTTTAACTACTTTAATTCTTGGGAATTTTTCAGCTATCTCTTCAAGTACTGGGCTTAACATCTTACAAGGCCCACACCAAGTAGCAAAGAAATCTACTAAAACATCTCCATCTTTAATTAAATTTTCAAAATCATTAACATTTTCTAAATAATTCATATTTCCTCCCTATCTATATTTATCTATTACACTATCAAGTCCAGAAATATCATCAAGTTTACCGGTTTCTTTAACATCATCCATAAAATCAGTAGAAACTACATCATATTTTAGCATAATATCAATAACTTTTAAATCATTAGTATTTCTATCATCTTTACTACTTAAACTAAGTACATCTTCAATAGCATAATTCAAACCTCCTAAACAATCTTTAAGTACAGGAGTATCATTAACAATAAATTGTCTTACACCTGAAGACATAAATAATTCACTTCCACTTAAAGGTATTGCAATGACATTTAAAATGATAAACATTAAGATATATCCTTCTAATAGTCCTACTACAAATCCTAATAATTTATTAGGTAGAGCAAGTATTATTGTTGCATTAATAATCTTACTAAATATACCTGTTACATCTATTAGTATTTGTAATATTAATCTAAATATTATAACTAATATTAAAAATGCTATTAATTGATAGAATATAATATTTAAACTAATCAAATTGCCTAAAGGTATTCTAAAGTTAAAGAATGGTAAATAGGTACAGAAGAAACCAGCAATAAAGTCTTTAAAGAAGAAGGCAATAGCAAAAACAACTATTGTTCCTACAATTATAACAAGTTCTTTAAGGATACCACGCTTACTACCTAAAACTCCACATAATAGAATAAGTAATACTATAACAACACTAAAAATATTTGGACTCACAACAATCCCCTCCTTATATTTATTATAAACTATATTTTAAAACTATGCTATAATATTTTTTAAGGAGAGATAATTTATGAATGTTGTTATTAAAGTAAATGATGAAGTAAAACAAAAAATGATAGAGTATTATAAGGACAAAATGAGAGATAAAAAGATTCCTTATGTTGTATTTCAAGCTAAAGATGAAGATACTGTTATTACGATGTATGAATCAGGTAAAGTTATGTTTCAAGGAACAAGTGCTGATGTAGATGCAGCGATGTGGGGAACATTCTTATCTAATACAAAAGAAGAAAAAGAAAAGCAGAAACAAAAGGATTCTATATATCATAACGCATCATCAGTTGGTAGTGATGAAGTTGGAACAGGAGACTACTTTGGTCCTATTGTTGTAACTGCAACTTATGTTAGTAAAGAAAATGTAAAGTATCTAGAAGACTTAGGAATAAGAGACTCTAAAAAAGTAACAGATGATTTTATCTTAAAAGTAACTCCAGAAATTATAAAAAAGATTCCTTATAGATCAATTATTTTAACTAATAAAGAATATAATGAAAAATATAGTAAAGAGATTAATATGAATAAGATAAAGGCGATTATGCATAATAAAGTACTATATCAGATAATGCAAGAATTAAAGCCTGATGTAGATTATATTATTGTAGATGAATTTGCAAGAGAAGCAAGATATTATGATTATATTAAGGATGTTCCCAATATTCAAAGAGGTATTACCTTTGTTCAAAAGGCAGAAGATAAGAACCTAGCAGTTGGAGCAGCTTCTATTATTAGTAGATATATCTTCTTAAAAGAGTTTGATAAGTTATGTGATGAAGTTTCTCTACCTCTTCCTAAAGGAGCAGGAGTTAATGTTGATAAAGTTGGAGAAGAATTAGTTAATAAATATGGTGAAGAAAAGTTAAAAGATGTAGCAAAGTATAATTTTAGAAATACCCAAAGAATATTAAAGACTCTTATATTTTAAAAGTTCATAGACTAATCAATATATCTATGAACTTTTTCTAATGAAGTAAATTTCATTTTGGGAAGTTTATATACTTTAATTAAATCAATAGTTTTAACATTATAAGCATTAGCAAACTCTATTATTTTTTTAGAATTAGGTACAATTTCTCCTTTCTCATATTTAGAAATAGCGTTAACAGACATACCAAGCAATTTACTCGCTTCTTTAAGTGAAATATTTTTTAATAATCTTATTTTCTTTAAATTCTTTTCTATACCATTCATAATTACCTCTTTTCTTGCATAATCAATTCTTCTACTATTCTTTCTATTTCTGTATTAGGATTAGCTTCCACCATACTAATTATCTTATTATTTTGCAATTGAAAACTCTCTAATCTTTTCGCTCTATCTATCGCTTCATAAACTTTATCTTTTATATCAGGAAATATATTTATATTTTTCTCATATTTGGGTAAATATTTTTTTAATCTTTTTATAACACTATTATTAGATAATCTAGCAGTAGTATATTCAAAATGTAATAGAAACCATAATTCAATACATGGTGTAGAAGTAATTATTCTAATCCCCTTTTCTTTTGCCAAATTTATAGCATCCTTAATAATTTTATTTTTCTTTGTATTCACATCTGTATCAAAGACGCAAAATGCTATATCACCATTAGATAAATCTATATCTCTTTTATCTATTTCTTTGCTTAACAATTTAATCATCCCTAATGGATCAGTATCATTTCCTTTAGCAATAGTTATTGTATATGGTTTTTTACCATCATCGAAATTAGAAAAATATATTTTCTCGGTTTTATTTGTTCCTTCTACAGCAATTAATATTTTATTTTTTCGTTTTCTTATCTTTCTTACTCTATCGTTACTTATTTTTCTTCCCATAAATTTAAATCATTTTTTATAACCGGTACCGCCCCATATCTACCAAGTATATATCCTTTCTCTATATTTTCTTGTTTTCTTACTGAAAAATCACTTAATGAATAAAGTTCACTCTCTCCATTATCACTATTTTTCTCAGTAAACCAAATCTGATCTCTTCTTAATATATTCAAATCCAACAAATTAGTATCATGAGTATTAAAAATCAACTGTGAACCGTCCTTATTAATATCTCTATCATTAAATATTTCAACTATATAATGAACTAAAAAAGGATGCAAGCTTTTATCTAATTCATCAATTATCAAAATTTTATTATTATTAAGTGTATCTTCTATAAAAGGTATAAATGCAAAAATCATCTGTGTTCCCATCGATTCATTATCTAAGTATAAATAATTAGAATCACCTTTATGTTTTAATAAAACCCGAAACGCTTTAGGATTTTCCCTTATGCCTTTTTTTAAAAAATCAGGAATATTAGTAAGTAATTCATTAGGTATATCTACTTTTGATACCTCGAAATCTTCTATATTAAAATCTGCTTTTTCTAAAAAATCTAGTGCAAATTTCTTAAGTTTATCACCTTTAGATATATAAGCATTAAAAGCAATATTCTTAAATTCTTCAATATTAAAATAAGTCCCAATACATGTTGTTAAAAAAAGATAAGCGGGTTTAGTTTTCTCATAGTTCCAAGTTGTAGCCGTTGCTAAAAAGAATTTATTAGAGGTATTCATAGTTTCAATTTCTTTTAATATTTTTTTATCTTTTTGACTATAAGTATATTCATTTATATTAGTACGATCAAATATTTTTGTTTCTTTACCATTAGGATAATAATAAAGATATTCTTCATATATTTTATTTTTGTCAGCTATAAAACCATATACATATCTAATATTATCAGTTATAAATTTAATTTCGAACTCGCTTGGTTTATTAGCGGTATCTTTATCAAACTTAAATGGTATTATTGGTAGTTTAGCATTAATATCTCTATTATTAGATGTACTTAACATAAATATAACATTAGTTAATATTTTAAAAAGATTACTTTTACCCGATGCATTAGCACCATATATAGCAGCAGTTTTAAGTATTTTTTTATCATTAACAACTACATAGTTACTATCTAACCCGCTACTAGCATTAGCAATCATACTAAAAGTAACCCTATCTTTAAATGATAAAAAATTAGTTACGCTAAATTCTATAATCATTAGGCATCGCTCCTTTTGTTATAGTATATGCAAATTCAAAAGAAAAATCAATATTTTTAATATTTAAATATTGATTTTTGCATTTTTTTTGCATTTATCCATAATTAATCTCTAAGCCAAATATACACTTATTATATAGAAAAGAAATTATCTTATCTTTATTACCGGTATTATAATATTCTGTTAATAGTTTATTAAATTCATTGATATCATCTTCTTTAACAGAAATAATACCACATCCATTACTTATAAGGAGTTTATTAGCAACTATCATAGCAGTTCTTTTATTACCATCCCAAAATAGTTGGCTTCTCATTAGATAGAGCATAAGATTCAAACTTCTTTTAGTAATATTTTCTTCTTTTAAAATAGTTTCTATATTAGTAATTACATCTTCTTTTTCTAGAATATCAGGAATATAATCTACTCCATTTATACCTACTTTACCAGCCCTTAAAACACCCCACTCTAAAGATTCATTTCTTGATACAAGGGAATTTACTTTACATATAAAATCAAGAGTAATATCAGCATCTATATTAGAAAGAGTAAAATTCCAGGCATCTCTCAAATTTAAAATACAATTTATTTCATCTAATCTTAAACTAGGTACATTTACTCCTTCTAAAACCTTTTTAGTATCTTCATAAGTTATGTTAATTCCTTCAAGTCTAGCACTATTATAAATATTAGAAACAAACATTTTTTTCGCTAAAGATAAATTTTGCTTTTTTTCTAAACGATATTTATCTTGCATATAAATCACTTCTTTTTAGATTCTATTATTTCTTTTTGTCTTACAAGTTCTTCTTCTAAAAGCTCTGTAACTAAAGTTTTATTTTTCTTTCTGCCTTCTAAAATATCTATTTCTTCTTCAAATACCAAATCTCTAAAATTCTTATGATTATAATAAAGAGGTTCTTTAGAATAAATAGCAACTTCTATATATTTATTTTTCTCTTCTTCTTTATAGAAGGCCAAAACATTCTCCAAATAATTAATTTGTTCCTTACTACAAATTTCTGGCAAATATAATAAATATCCTACTCTTAAATTTAATATAGATATATAATTAATAGATGCCAATGATAAAGCCGCTGTCTCATCTGTAGATAATGAAATACTAAGATTATTTTTAGTAGCAAATTTTCTAAAACTATCTAAATGAACATACCCTAACTTAAATTTATCGTCCCAAACTTCTTCACCATTCTCATCGATTATTTTAAGAAGAAAATTATCCATAACTTACCTCCTAAAACTCACAGTTACCTGGTGTTCTTGGATATGGTATAACATCTCTTATATTTTCAACACCTGTTAAATAGATTAAAAGTCTCTCAAATCCCATACCAAATCCTGAATGAACACATCCACCATATTTACGAAGATTAATGTACCAATCAAGTTCATCTTTATCCATACCTAATTCATCCATACGAACAACTAATTTGTCATAGCTTTCTTCTCTTTGACTACCACCCATTATCTCTCCTGCACCAGGTACTTCAAGATCTACTGCTGCAACAGTTTCACCATCAGGATTTTGTTTCATATAGAAAGCTTTAATATCTTTAGGCCAGTCAGTAATAAATACTGGTCCATCGAAATATTCTGTAATATATTTCTCATGTTCTTTAGCAATATCTTCTCCTTGTTTAGGTTCAAACTCCCATTTAACATCAGCTTTCTGTAATATGTCTATAACCTCTTTATGAGTAACTCTTGTAAATTTAGAATTAACTAGTTTAGTAAGTTTATCAAGTAATCCTTTCTCAACAAATTTATCTAAGAATTCCATTTCATCTTTACAATGTTCTAATACATAACTAACTACATACTTTAACATTTCTTCCATTATTTCCATATCACCATTTAAATCACAAAAAGCAATCTCAGGTTCAATCATCCAAAACTCATTAGCATGTACTTTAGTATTAGAGTTCTCTGCTCTAAATGTAGGACCAAATGTATAAGTTTTCTTGTAAGCAAGAGCGAATGTCTCTGCTTCTAGTTGTCCTGATACTGTTAATGATGTAGGTTTAGAAAACATATCTTTACTATAATCTACTTTACCATCTACTTTAGGAACATTATCTAAATCAAGACATGTTACATGAAACATCTCTCCTGCTCCTTCACAGTCACTTGCTGTAATTAATGGAGCATGGAAGTAAACATAGCCTCTATCTTGGAAATATTTATGAATAGCATAAGCTGCTACACTTCTAACTCTAAATACTGCTTGAAACAAGTTAGTTCTAGGTCTAAGATAAGCTTGTTCTCTTAAAAACTCACGAGAGTGTTTCTTAGGCTGTATTGGATAGTCTTCTGGACACTCTCCTAGTAATATAACTTCCTTAGCTTGTATTTCAAAAGGCTGCCCTTCTTTAGGTGATTTAACTACTGTTCCTACTACTCTAATTGCACTACCAACATGTATTTTTTGAATAGTCTCAAAATCTTCTAACTTATTATCATAAACAACTTGTATATGTTTAAAACAAGTACCATCAGAAAAGTCTATAAAACCAAACTCTTTTTGTTTACGATGATTTCTTATCCATCCTTCCAAAGTTACTTCTTTATCCATATATTCATCAATTTTTTCATATAATTCTTTTGCATCCATAATTTTCTCCTCCTTAAATATAAATTATAATAAAAGACTAGTCTCATACCATAATACTTATAGTACTATGGGACGAAACTAGTCTTCCGCGGGGCCACCCAATTTATTATAAAGGTTATAATTACTTACTTTATAATCACTTTTCGATTCTATTAAATCTAGCAAATGTAACGGTCTGCACCCGGCTTAGTCTACTTAATTTCTTTAAGCACTCCGAAATGTTATTCACTACTCGTCTTTACTTGTTTACACCAACCACAAGCTCTCTATAAAAGATTAGAAATAGTTACTTCTTTTCATCAATGTTTTGATGTTATTAATATACTATTATTTTATTCACTTGTCAAATATTTTATTCTATTTTGTCAAATATTTTATTCTATTTTTTTACTCTAGATTTACCTAAAGGATATTCTCTAACCATCTCCATATCATCTATTTTATCTAATCCTAGACTTTCTATAAAGGTATTATAATCATCATTACCAACTATATTAGAATCAGTAAAGACTTTACCATATTTATTATTAGCAAATAAAGATGCTGATAAAGAGTAAATATCTTTCCTACCATACTTTATAGATATAGAATTTTTACTATTAGGCTGAAAATGAAAATAATATATATGTTTACTTCCCTTACCAATCATGTCATATAAAATATTAGTATATTTTTTTAATAGCTTTTTTAAATATATTAAATCATCACTGTTTTGATAAAGCCCTAAATTTTTTCTAAAATTACTTAAACTATTAAACAGTAATAAAATATCATCTTTTAAAGTATTAATCACTTCTTTACTATATATTTTATAATTATTATCATCACCCATATATTTACTTTTAATAAGAATACCAAGTTTATCATAAAAGGTTTCAATTATATTAATAATTTCTTCTCCCAGTTCTTTATCTCCAATAATATAACTTATTTCATTAATTATAGACTTTAACATATTTTTAGTTATATAACCTTCATAAGAGTTACTAACTTTCTCTTTTAGAATAGATGCTTCATCTATTATTAAAATAGAAGGTTCTTTAAACATTTTAGAATCTTTTCTTTTTAAAGATGAAAGTAATAAATCATGAGTACATAATACACTATTAGCATCAGGCCAACTCTTTCTATTTAAATAGTATTTACATTCTCTATTATATAAACACTTTCTACAGCTTTCTCCATTTACATTAATATTAGTCCAAATTTCTCTAGAAATATTAGGATAATCTTTTTCATCAATCATTTCCTTCTCTATTTTTCGACTTATCTCATTTAAAGTATCATTTACTTGATGACTTCTAAGATATTTCTCTAATCTTCTCATACATACATAATTTACATGTCCTTTAGCAATTGTAACAGGAATATCTACATCTATTAATTTAGATAGCTTATCTATTTCTTCTTTTAATCTATTTTGTAAAGTAATACTTGCAGTAGATATTAAAAAGCCTTTAAAGTTAGTTTTATCTTTACTAGCATATAATAATGGTATTAAATAACCATAATTATCATTATCTTTTTCTACTACTAATATATTTTTATCTCTTAAAGTATCTATAACATCTAGAGCAAATGTTTCATCTTCTTCACTTAACTCATGTATATTAAAGAAACTCTCTACTTCATCATATATTTTATCTTCAAAACTTTCTTCTTTCCAAATATTCATAAAGATTCCCCCCCCTAAGTATGCTTATTCTATCACAACTTTAATTAATGGTAAAGAAAATATAGATAATAAATTAAAGTTAATTATGTAATTAAATGTATATATAAAAAGGAGAACAAGTTAATGTCTCCTCTAGATGATTTTAGCGTTATATACATAAAATATTATGTTTTTTTAATATATATTCTGAATTTTATATTAAATAGGATTAACATGAATTACTGTTAAGTATATCTCTGGAAACTTTTCAAGTTCTCTTTCTATTTTATTAGCAATAGCATGAGATTCATATGTTGACATATTACCATCTACAAAGATAGTAAATGATATTTGATATTTATAACCTACTGGTGTTGCATTAAAATGAGTTATTTTCTTCACTTCACTATATTTCTTAACTACCTCTAAAACTTTATCTTTAGTATCATTATCAATTGCTTTATCCATTAAGACATCGTAACTTTCTTTAAAGATTTTAAGACCACTAATTAGAATCCATAAGGCAATTAAAACTCCAACTAAGCCATCTACAAAATATATACCAAAGCTAGTTAGTATAATTGCTAATAAGTTAATACTAGTAACAATAGCATCATATAAATGGTCTTTTGAGTTAGCTTTCAAAAGTAAACTATTTAGACTTTTAGATAGTTTATTAATATAGAAATATAAAGATAATTTAATTACTATAGTAATAACACAAACTACTATTAACATATATGAAAAAGTATAATCGCTTTTAACAAATATGGATTCTAGCGAGTCTTTAAATAGAGTAACTGCTACCACCATAATAACAATACTTATCAAAAGAGAATAAATATATTCTGCTTTACCATGACCTAAATTATGATCATCATCACTAGGTTTACTTGCTATTTTATTACCTATTAAAGTCATAAGTGATGAGAAAATATCTCCTAAACTATTAATAGCATCAGCCATCATCGCTTGACTTGAAGTAAAGAATGAGGCGATAAATTTAATTACAAATAGAAATAAATTAAAAAATATACCTAAAAAGCTTGCTACTTTAGTAGCTTTAAATCTTTGCATAATTAACACCTACTTTTATAATCTTTTATTAATATTTTCCCTTTACCATTATATTCATTTAATGATTTGTTTAAAATATCACTAACAAAATATGAATTAAAATTCACATCTTCTACTTTATCTTTTACTCTATCATAAACAATTCCAGGAACTATATCAATAGTCCATCCTTTATCTAAGTATAATTTTAACTCATCTATAGCATTTAAGGAAGAGGTTGTTATAGTCTTATCAACTACTGAACTTATTTTATGAAAACCACAATATCTAACTAATACATCGTCTAAAGCTATTTTATTTAAAGAAAAATATAAAGCTAGTTGTTGCTTATAATTAGATGAATTCATTCTAGAAAAACTTCTATATAAAGAGTCTTCTGCTGCTAAGTGCCCTATTACTAAAGTAGCGATATTCTTCTGATAACTTTTTCTAAGTTGATATAATGGGGAAGAATCTGTTGTTATAACTGTAGGAATTTCATATTCTAAATTAGCATAATTCTTAAATTCAACACCTTCTACATAACCTCGTTTTAATATATTTCTAATTTTGTTATAATTATCAGATAAAGGTACTTCTTGATTACTTTCTAACCTATCTAAAATATCCTCATATGGATAAATTAAATTACCTTGTTTATGACCATCACCAGTGTTATATAAGTAACCATTTGGAGTAATATACCATGCATTTGGAAAAGTATACATAACACTATTATTATATGGCATCTGAATAAACCTTTTCTTATCCAATTCTTTTAATGCATCATCTATCATTTTAATAGTAGTGGTTAAAAAATAACTTAAGTCAGGATAAATTTCAAATAATCCTTCTATGCATACTTTATAATATTCCAAAACTATTTTTAAATCACTTGTTTTTAAATGTAAATTATCCTTCTCTTTTTTCATTTCTTCATATTCTTCTTTATTAAAATAATCAAAAATAACAGATAATTTTTCATAATCTTCAAAATAATAAAGTCTATTTTTATTTTCCGTCATCTCGTAAAAAAGAGATTCTATAAGATTATCTACCTTTCTTAAATTTACAAATAAATTAGTATTTTTAATACAGAAATCTAGCGTTAAAGATGACTCTACAGAATAAAATCCATCTTCAAGATAATTACATTTGAGTAACAATACACTAAAATCATTTGGTTTATCTAACTGATGAAAATATTTATACATAAATATCCCCCCATAAGGATTTATCTATATTGTAACATAACTTTGTATTTTTTTGAACAAAATAAAAATCCTTACAATTATAAGGATAAATTACATTAAGTGGTGCGGGTAACAGGAGTTGAACCTGCACGTCTAAGACACTAGATCCTAAGTCTAGCGCGTCTGCCAATTCCGCCATACCCGCAAGATAAATGGTGGACCCTGATGGACTCGAACCATCGACCGTCCGGTTATGAGCCGGATGCTCTAACCAACTGAGCTAAGGGTCCATAATAATCACTGCTATTTAATATTAGCATAAATTCTAAAGTTCTGCAAGAGTTTTTGCAAAAAAAATAGCCATACTGTGATTTTTCAGTAAATATTTGACTTAATTATGTAGTTAATTTTCAGAGAAAATTTTACATCATATTATCATAATA
>CASEWH010000065.1 GCA_949291575.1 uncultured bacterium | reverse complement strand
TGATAATACTTCTAAATCTTTAAGTGAAGAGATACTATCGGCTTTATATATAAATAAGTTTATTACAGAAAGAAAACAAGTAAGAGAGTATAGTGATTATTCATATAACTCTAAAGGAGCTTTAGGTGTTACGGATAAGGCTCAAAATGACTGGCGTGAAGTGCAAAAGTTAGCTTTGGAAAAAGAAGGATATGAGAGGGAATATCTTTTAGATATTGCACGACGTCATAAGGATGAGTATGATGTTTTTGATAAAATACAGAATGTATTAACTAAGAGAAAGAAAAGATATAGTCCGAGGATAGTATAACAAAAGTATTTACAAATCAACATTTATTTGATATATTCTTATTGACGTTTATGCTTAAAACTTAAATTTAATTTAACTGCATATTAATTTATGTGGGTTTTCTTCGTTTTCAGAGAACTTTACTAATTAGTGAGGAGGGATAATGTGTCTATTAGTAAAGAAGAGTTAAAAAAAGAAAAGAAGAAGTTACATGATGTTCTAGTTAAACTAGATAAAGAGATTAAAGAGTCTAGTAGTGATTTGTTTCTAAAGGAAGAAGAACTCATTAATTTTAGAAAACTTAATTATGAAGATAAGTCATCTTTTGATAGTGCCGAGTTTAATCAAGTAATGGCTGCAGATAGCTTAGAAGCTTTAAGAGTACTTAGTAAAAGAAAATATTATAAGTCTTTAATTAATATTAAAGATAAACCTTATTTTGCATCTTTCCTTTATAAAGATAATGAGGGTAATACTTATGATATTTATATGGCTTTGACTTATTTAAAAGATGAGAATTATGATAATATTTTATATGACTGGCGAAGTCCTATTTGTAGTTTGTTTTATGATTATGAAGTGGGGCCTTGTAAATATAAAGTAGATGAATTTACTCATGAAGGTAATCTCTTAAAGAAAAGACAGTATATTATTGATGATAGAAAGCTTATTAGTGTCTTTGATAATTCTCTAAATATAGATGATGAACTACTACAAAAAGTAATCGCTACTACTGATAATGAAAAGATGAAAAATATTGTTAATACTATTCAAGCAGAACAGAATAAGATAATTCGTAATTTAGATGATCATAATCTAATTGTTCAGGGTATCGCTGGTAGTGGTAAAACATCAGTTGCCTTACATCGTATCGCTTTTCTTTTATATCGTATTAAAAACCTAAGTTCTAATAATGTTTTAATCTTTTCTCCTAATAAGATATTTTCAGAATATATTTCTAATGTCTTACCAGAGTTAGGAGAAGCGAATACATTAGAGACAACTTTTAGTGATTATTTAAGTTACTTTTTAAAAGAATATAAAAATATAGAGAGTTTTCCTCATTTTATTAGTAAATATTATAAAGGGGATAAAAGTGATATAGAGATTATTAGATATAAACAGAGTAAAGAGATTATAAGAGATTTAGATAATTATATTAATGAGTTTTTAAAGAACTTTAAAGTTATTAATGATATAGAACTTGATAAGATAAATGAAGTTAGTAAAGATGAGTTAAATTACTTAATTAAAGATAAATATAGTAGATTTCCTTTAGTTGAGAGAATTGATGAAGCATCTAAATATTTATCATTAAAGTATTATGGAACTCCAGGTAAGAGAAAGGCTCCTATTAGGAAACTAATTAAAGATAATATTAATGTTTCTTTAAATATTAAAGATATTTATAAAGATTTCTTCAACAGTAGTTATGCTAAATATAAATTAGATATTAAAAATACTAAAGTAATAGATTATGATGATGCCTTACTTGTATCTTACTTAAAAGGTAAACTCTTTGGATTTCCTTATAATAATTATATTAAACAAGTAGTTATAGATGAGGCGCAAGATTATAATTATTTACAATATGTGATTATTAAAGAGATGTTTAAGAAAGCTGACTTTACAATACTAGGTGATGTTAATCAAAATATTAATCCTTATTATAAATATGAAACTCTTGAAGAGTTAAAAGAGATATTTAATGATAGTAATTATTTAGAATTATTAAAGACTTATAGATCTACGAAAGAAATAATAGAATATACTAATAAGATATTGAATTTAGATTATGTTAATGCAATTAAGAAGAGTAATAATAAAGATGTTCTTATTAGAAAGTCTAAAGATATTAAGAAATCATTACTTCTTGATATAAATACTCTTACTAATACATATAAGTCCCTTGCTATCATTACTAAAGAAGATAGGGAAGCAGAAGTTATCTATGACTTTTTAAAAGATGATTTAAGTATTAGTTTGCTAACAGAAGAGTCTAAATCTTTTATTAAAGATTTAGTAGTAGTTCCAAGTTATATTGCTAAAGGTCTAGAGTTTGATAGTGTTATCATAGTAGATAGTGATGAGTCTTTTAAGAAGAATAAATATCTTTACTATGTCGCCTGTACGAGAGCAAGAGAGGAGCTTATTATTTATGAGTAAAATATATTTAGATAAAGCAGGTTATGAAAATTATTTGAAGAGTCTTGAAGATATAAAAAAAGAAATAGATGCTAATGCTAAACTTATGAGTATTTATGCAAGTGATGATGCTTATGGAGATGGTTGGCACGATAACTTTGCTTATGAAGAGACTATGCATAAGGAAGCAGAACTATTTCAAAAGTATAATAAAAAGAAAAGTATGTTAAAAGACATAGTTATTGTAGATAAGGAATCTAACGGAACGGTTAGTCTTAATATGAAAGTAGAGTTACTATTTATAGATGATGAAGAGACAGAAGAATATATAATAACAGGTGATATTAATAGTAATATAGATGATAATAGTATAACAATAAACAGTCCCTTAGGTTATGCAATTTATGGTAAAAAAGTAGGGGATAAAGTAAGTTATAAAGTTGGGGATAATACTTATAATGTAGAGATATTAGGGATAGAAAATTGCAGTTAAAATAATCTTTCTAAAAATTAATAGATGTGCTAGAATAAAATAAAAAAACAGGAGGAGTTAATTTATGTTTGGCAAAAAGAAAAAGAATGCTGTTGATGCTAGAGATAACAACGATTCACAAGAAAAATATACTATGAAAGAAAGATATAATGCTGAAGATTTATATTTGGCAAGATTAAAATGGGTTTCAAGTGATAATGTAGATTTTTCTGGACCTATGAATAAAGAAACAGAAATAAAATATCTTTTTGAAAAAGAAGGAGAGAGATATAAAGAAATTTTTACAGGGTTTAAAGCAGGTATAGACTCTGAATATTTTAATCTACCATATGTTATAGACATTATGCCTTTAACTGAAGTTCACGAAGACTTAAAAGGAACAATATTTCCTAGATTAGGAATGCTAACATTATTTAATGTTGTTAATAAAAAAGAAAACCAAGAAGAACGAGGCTTTCAAAAGAAATTGGAGAGTGAAAACAAGTGAAAGAAACCTATGATTTTTTAGTAAAAACTGAAGTTAATTATTTAAGTACTATCGATGGTGACAAGCCTAGTTGCAGACCTTTTGGGGCACCAATTATATATGATGATAAGATTTATATTTTGACTAGTAAACATAAAAATGTTTCTAAACAAATAGAAAAAAACAACAATGTCTGTATTGTCGCTTATGATGGAGAGAACTGGCTTAGGATAAACTGTAAATTAATAGATGATAGTAGCAATATAAATGTTAAATCTAAATTCTTAGAAGAGTTTGATGATTTAGAAGAAGCATGTTATAGTCTAGATAATCCTGATATGCAAGTTTTATATATGAGCGATGTAGAAGCAATACTTTATGATGAGGATGGCAAAGAGTTAGAAGAATATAAATTTTAATTATAAATAAAATGACCAGGGGCTTCTAAAGATTCCCTAGCACTACTCGATATTAATATAACATTTTAATTATAACCTGTCAAAACAAATTTGATAAGTCATAAATAATTAAACAGTCAATTAGTAAAAACTTCAAAGATACTTTAATATAGGTATCTTTTTAATTTTTAGAGCAAAAAAATGTTTTTCCTTAATTATATATATGAGGAGGAACATTTATGAGCATGAAAAAAGTTGGCTCGATAGAAGTATATGAGCTTGATGAAAATTTAGACAAATATACTAGGAAAGAAAGGGAAGAGTATATAAATGAACTCTTTAAACAAGAGTATCAGGGCAAAGAAATATCTTATCTTCTGAATGGGGAAGAGATAAAGGCTTTGATTAATCAAACAACTAGAAAGAATTATAAAGCATATCAGCACTCAGATAAATTTGAATGTAGAAATGCATATAATACAAGACAAGATATTGCTTTTAGTGATGATTATATATCTTTAATTTCAAATGCATCACATTATGCAACTCGTGATGAGAAAAAGGTTGGTCAGAATAAAAAGCATAAGTTAAAAAATAAATGGCATTATTTTATTAAGTATATTATTTGTAATGAATATTACTTTATGGTCATTATTGATATATTAGAAAGTAATTCTAAATTTATAATTTATAGTACAAAATTAAAAGAAGTGGATTCCCCAGCTATAAACCGAGGTTATACACCCACTTCTCTTACCACTAATATATCATAATTCACAGAATATATGCAAGGAAAAATTAAAAGAAGTGGATGCCCCAGCATTATACCGAGGTATGATACCCACTTCTCCTACTACTAATATATCATAAGTACTAAATAATATGCAAGAGAAATTTGAAAAATAAAGAGGCGACGTTCCCGTTACAAATGTAACAGAATGAAATTATCGCCTCTTCTACAAATAATATACATTAATATTGGTTAATAATCAATAATTTTAATGCATAAAGTTAATTTTTTTGATATTCTATTATTGGGTGAAATTTATGGAAAAAATATTAATTGTAGAAGATGATGAAACTTTAAGAGATGAGCTATCTAATTTATTATCTAATTCAGGTTATGAAGTATTAGTGTTAACAGACTTTAAAAATAGTAAAGAAGAGATTATTAAATTAAATCCAGATTTAATCCTTTTAGATATTAATATTCCCTATCTAAATGGAGAAATATTACTTAAAAGTCTTCGTGATGATAAAGTAAATACTCCAGTTATTATGCTAACTAGTAGTAATAAAACTATAGATGAAGTATTATCTATTAGTTATGGAGCAGATGACTATATTACTAAACCTTATAACCCTACAATACTATTACTTAGAATTAATAATATTTTTAAGAGAATGAAGAAAAGCTTTGATTATTTAGAGTATGATGATTTAAAGATATATTCTAATAAAGGTATTGTTGTTAAAGATGGTAATGAGTTTTATTTAACTAAAAATGAAATGTTAATATTTACTTATCTTTTAAATAATAGAGGTAGTATTGTAAATCGTGATGATCTAATGAGTTATTTATGGAATAGTGATCTTTATATAAATGATAATGCTTTGACAGTTAATATTAGTAGATTAAGAGGAAAACTTTATGAGATGGGATACGATGACGTTATTGTTACAAGAAAGGGAGAAGGTTATTTATTAAAATGAAACTAAGTACTTATTTAAAAGATAAACTATATGCCTTTATAATCTTTATTATTTATATAATTATTTTAATATTATTCTTAATCGCTTTAAAACTATCTAGTAGTATCATTATCTTTATAACTGTTTTTTCTATTGTAATCTTTTTTGTTATTTTATTTTTTGATTATTTTAGGAAAAGAAAATTCTATAGTGAATTACTTGATAAATTAAATACTTTAGATAAAAAATATCTTTTAATAGAGATGGTTCTTGAACCTAACTTTTTAGAAGGTAAGATACTTTATGATGTCTTAGATGAAGTTAATAAAAATGAACATGATTTGATTAGTAACCTAAAAAATAAACAAGAGGACTTTAAAGAATATATAGAGTTATGGATACATGAAGTTAAACTTCCTCTTGCAAGTCTTACCTTAATTAATAGAAAAGATAAAAATACTTTAAGAGAATTAAAGAGAATAGAAGATGATGTAGAACAAATTCTTTATTATGTAAGATGTGAAAATGCTAATAATGATTATTTAATTAAAGAGTGGAATCTTGATACTATTATTAAAAATGTAGCTTTAAGAAATAAAGATGATTTACTTGCCTTAGGAATAGACTTTGAAGTAGATAATTGTAATTTAAAAGTGTTAACAGATTCTAAATGGTTAGAGTTTATTATTAATCAGATTGTTAGTAATAGTATTAAATATAAAAAAGATAAAGGTTCTGTTATTGAAATAAATGGTGAAGACTTTGAGGATTATGTTACTATTACTATCTATGATAATGGTAAAGGTATTAGTAAAAGTGATTTACCAAGAGTTTTTAATAAGACTTTTACAGGTAATAATGGTAGAACTCTTAGTTCTAAATCTACAGGTATGGGGCTTTATTTATGTAAAGAGTTATGTAATAAGTTAGGGCATAAAATAGAGATTGATTCTAAAGTAGATGAATATACTAAAGTTACTATTACAATTTATAAGAAAGATTTTTATAATGTTACAAAAAAGTAAGGTTCTGTAAGGTTAAACGAACGACAAAAGACATAAAAAGTAGTATATTTTCTTGTGTGAGGAGGAAAAATTATGTCAAATTTATTAAAGATTGATAATATTGAGAAGTATTATGGATCAAGAAGTGGTTTAACTAAAGCGATTAATAATATTTCTTTTGAAGTAAGTAAAGGTGAATTTGTCGCTATTATGGGAAGTTCTGGTAGTGGTAAAACAACTTTACTTAATTGTATTTCTACTATTGATAGAGTAACTTCAGGTCATATTTATATGAATGGGGTTGATATTACTAAATTAAAGGGAAATGATTTAAATAAGTTTAGAAGGGAAGAGTTA
>CASEWH010000064.1 GCA_949291575.1 uncultured bacterium | reverse complement strand
TAAAATTAATTTAGGTAGATATATAATACCACTTTCTTGTAAAAATGCAAGTTTTATGAAAAAAGAACCCTTATTTCATGGGAACTTTCTCTCTTAATTTTATATTTTCCAAATAACGGGAACTTTCAATTTAATTTAGTCCAATTATTTTCTTTAAAATTAAGGTAATTAACAATAAAGTTTTAGCAATAGACAAAACTAAAAAAATAGTGTATAATCTATATCGGTTAGTTCTTTGAGGTTTTAAATAAAAGAAAGGAGAAATAATGAATAAAAAGTCAGACGAAACAAAAATAATTGTTTTAGGTGGCTTAGGAGAAGTAGGAAAAAACATGTATTGTGTAATGCATGAAGATGAAATTATTGTTATAGACGCGGGAGTATCTTTTGCCGAAGGAGAACTTTTAGGTATAGATTATGTCCTTCCAGATTACTCATTTTTACAAGAAAACGAAGATAAAATTAAAGCACTACTTATTACTCATGGTCATGAAGACCACATAGGGGCTATTCCCTTTTTATTAAGAAGTGTTAATATTCCTGCTATCTATGCGCCTAATCAAGCTAAAGAATTAATTAAATTAAAATTAGAAGACAAAAATATTAGATATGATAATTTATTTGCATACGATGAAAATACAAAATTAAAATTTAAACATATGGAAGTAGAGTTTATTAGAACAACTCACTCTATTCCTGATTCCCATGGTATCGCTATAAATACTCCAAATGGAAGAATCGTAACAACAGGAGATTTTAAATTTGACCTAACCCCTATTGGACCAATGGCAGATTTATATAAGATGGCTAAAATGGGTGAAGAAGGAGTAGATTTACTAATAAGTGATAGTACTAATGCTCTAAACGAAGGAATGTCAATTAGTGAATCACGTGTTGATGATGCTATTATTGATATTTTTGATAAATACAAATATAATCGTATTATAATTGCAACTTTTGCCTCTAATATTTATAGAATAAAGCATATATTTGAATCTTGTTATCAACATGGTAGAAAAATATGTGTCTTTGGTCGAAGCATGGAAAATAATATTGATATCTCTATTAAAGGTGGATATATTGACCATAAAGAATTATTAGTAACACCAGAAGTTGCCAATACCTTAAAACCTGGAGAAGTAACAATCCTTTGTACTGGTTCCCAAGGAGAACCACTTGCCGCTCTATCAAGAATAGCAGATGGAACTCATAAACAAATTAAATTAAGACCAGATGATATTGTTATATTTTCATCAAGTGCCATTCCTGGTAATGCTTTAAGTATTCATAAGACTATTAATAAGTTATATTTAAAAGGTGTTAAAGTCTTTACAAACATGACTATGAATAACTTACATACATCAGGTCATGCTAATCAGGAAGAATTAAAACTAATGATTAGATTATTAAAACCTAAATACTTAATGCCATTCCATGGAGATTATAGAATGTTAAAACAACATGCTAATCTTGGAATTGACTGTGGTATTCCTAAAGAAAATACTTTCATCTTGAAAAATGGTGATAGTCTAATCTTAAAGAATCATAAAATAACTAAAGGTGAAAGTTATCCTAACAATGATATTTATGTAGATGGTTCTAGAATTGGTGAAGTTGGTAGTGCCGTTATAAGAGATAGAAAAATAATGGCTAGTGATGGTATTTTAGTAGTAATTGCCAATCTTAATTCTAAAGAAAGAACACTCCTAACTAAACCTAACATTACAACCAGAGGTTTTGTTCTAGTAAATGAAAATGAAGAATTGATTAGGAAAATTGAAAGAGAAGCTACTAATGTTATTAATGAGAAATTAAAAGATAAAAAAGCTACATTTACTGATATTAAAAATCAACTAAGTTTAGATTTAATACCATTTATTATGAATCTAACTGGAAGAAGACCATTAATATTACCAATAATTCTAGACATAAAAAAATAGAGTTCAATCAAAACTCTATTTTTATTTTGCTTCTTCAACAGCCCTAGTCTCTCTTACTACTGTAATTTTAATAGTACCAGGATAGTTTAATGTTGATTCAATTTTTTCTTTAATATCACGAGCTACTCTATGAGCTTCTAAGTCATCAATCTCATCTGGTTCTACTATAACTCTTAACTCTCTACCTGCTTGCATAGCATATGCTTTAGAAACACCATCTATATCGTTAGCAACTTCTTCAAGTTGAGTTAATCTCTTAACATAATTCTCTAATGAATCATTTCTAGCACCAGGTCTACTAGCAGAAAGTGCATCAGCAACTGCAACTAAAGAAGCTATTACAGAAGTAGGTTCAGTATCTCCATGGTGAGAGGCAATAGCATTAATTACAACATCATTTTCACCATATTTTTTAGCAAGTTCTACACCTATACTAACATGACTACCTTCAATCTCATGATCAACTGCTTTACCAATATCATGTAAAAGTCCAGCTCTCTTAGCAAGTGATACATCTTCTCCAATCTCCCCTGCCATAAGTCCTGCTAAATTAGCAACCTCAATTGAATGTTGTAAAGCATTTTGTCCATAACTAGTTCTAAAATGAAGTCTACCAATTATTTCTATTAATTCAGGAGCCATCTTAGTAATACCAAGTTCAAACAAAGCACTATTTCCATACTCAAGTATTTTTTCTTTAGTTTCTTTACATACTTTATCATAAACTTCTTCAATTCTTGTAGGATGAACTCTTCCATCTTTTATTAAAGTTTCAAGAGTTAATCTAGCCATCTCTCTTCTTAAAGGATCAAAACTAGATAATACAACTGCTTCAGGAGTATCATCAATAATAAGATCAACACCAGTAACTGCCTCTATAGTTCTAATATTTCTACCTTCTCTACCAATTAATCTACCTTTCATCTCATCATTAGGTAAACTAACAACAGTAACTGTTTGATCACTAGCAATATCTGCTGCATATTTCTGCATAGAACTAACAATCATTTCCTGCGCTTTCTTATCAGCAGTCATCTTAGCATCATTTTCTTGTTCACTAATATAAATAGCAATTTCTCTTTTCATAGACTCTTTAACATTTTTCATAATCAAGTCATGAGCTTTCTCTTTACTATAACCAGATATCTCTTCTAGTAAACTAATTTGTTCTTTTTTAATTTCCTCCACTTTTGCTTCTTTTTCTTGAATATCTTTCTGTCTTTGAATTAACTTTTCTTCTCTCTCATCTAAAGTAGATTCACGTTTTTGACAAATTTCATCACGCTTATCTAAACTAGACTCTCTTTGTAATAGTTTATTTTCACTATCTTTAAGTTCAGCTTTCTTCTCTTTAATATCTTTATCTACTTCAAGTTTTAACTGATAACTCTTCTCTTTCGCTTCCATAACAGCATCGCGTTTTATCTTATCAGCATTTTTTTCTGCATCACTTAACATTTTATCTATTTTTTTAGAAGTTGTCCCTTCTCTTATATAGGCAACTAAAAAAGTTAATCCAAAACCACAAATTAATCCAAAAATTATAAGTAAAATGGAGAGTAACATTTCATTCATATTATACCTCCATTAGAATATACTTTAAATAAAAATCTAAACTATAATCTAATTATATTGTAAGTTTTAATTTAAGGATTGTCAAGGTAAGAAAAATAAGGGTAATGTAAGTATCTTATTTATATTTATCTTTTTATATAAAATTTTATTAACGGGTGAAGAGAAAATGATTAAGATAAATATTGAAGAACTATTAAAACAAAATAAGAGAAGTAAATACTGGTTATGTCAAAGAATGAACATAACTTCAAGAAATTTAAATAGAATTATCCGAGGTGAAACAACTTCTATAAGTTTTAAATATATAGAAGAAATATGTATATTATTAAACTGTACTCCAGGGGATTTACTTACTCTAATTAATGAAGAAGAAAAAATAACAATTTAAAAGAAGTCAAACGGCTTCTTTTATTCTTTACTATTATTATCTAAACTAATACCATAATACTCTCTAACTTTTTCTTCTATTTCATCTCTTAATTCTGGTCTATCTTTAAGTAATAACTTAACATTCTCTTTACCTTGTCCAAGTTTCTCTCCATTATAAGAATACCAAGAACCTGTCTTATCTAAAACCCCTGCTTCACTACCTAAATCAATAAGTTCTCCTTCTTTTGAAATACCTTCTCCATACATAATATCAACAACAGCAGTTTTAAATGGAGGTGCTACTTTATTTTTAACAACTTTAACTGTCGTTTTATTACCCATAACTTTATCCCCAATTTTTAACTGTTCATTACGTCTAATATCAAGTCTAATAGTAGAATAGAACTTTAAAGCCCTACCACCAGGAGTAGTCTCAGGATTACCAAACATAACCCCTACTTTTTCTCTTAATTGGTTAATAAAGATTGCAATTGTATTAGTCTTATTAATAGTACCACTTAACTTACGCAAAGCTTGTGACATAAGTCTAGCCTGCAATCC
The DNA here is from genome assembly GCA_949291575.1 of uncultured bacterium. Lineage (GTDB taxonomy): Bacteria > Bacillota_I > Bacilli_A > RF39 > UBA660 > Onthousia. The sequence continues at coordinate 2,667 of CASEWH010000064.1, read as the reverse complement.
AACATGAGAGTCTCCCATCTCACCATCAATTTCTGCTTGAGGAACAAGTGCTGCTACTGAATCTATTACAATTATACTAACCGCTTCACTTCTAACCAAAGCTTCACATATTTCTAAAGCTTGTTCTCCAGTATCAGGTTGAGATAAGATAAGTTCATTAGTATTAACACCTAATCTTTTCGCATAAACAGGATCAAGAGCATGTTCTGCATCAATAAATGCTGCTCTTCCTCCAGCCTTTTGTACTTCTGCAATCGCTTGAAGAGCAAAAGTAGTCTTACCACTAGATTCAGGTCCATATATTTCAATAATACGCCCCTTAGGATATCCACCTATTCCTAAAGCAATATCAAGACTTAAACAACCACTAGATACAACATCTAACTTCATATGAGGATTATCCCCAAGTCTCATAACAGCACCCTTACCAAACTGCTTCTCTATATCAGCTAAAACAGCCTCCAAATTTTTATCTTTATTAACTTTACTAGTCATTTTACTCATAATGTCCTCCTCAAAAAATAATTACAATACCATTGTATAAAGTAAAATTTAAATTGTCAAGCATTTTTCGAACAAAAGTTCAATTTTAAAAATTCAGCTGATTTTTAAGCCAAATTTTCAAAATTCACATAAAAAAAGAACCAAATTAATCTTTTTTTGGTTCTAAAATAAGTTTTTTATTAAGATTAAAATACTCTATCATAGAAATTATAGACATAATAGTTGCAAAATAAACTAGAAAATCTGCAACTCTAATATTCCAAAGTTCAAATGGTAAATTATAAAAGAATACTAAAACTAATCCCACCATCATTGAAGCAGTTTTAATCTTACCAGATTTAATCGCTGCCACTACTTTACCCTTACTAGAAGCTTGCATTTTAATAGCATCTACAACAGTATCTCTAAATATAATAATAACAGGAATAGCAACAGGAATAAATCCCTTATAAGCTAATATAATTAAAGCACTATTTACTAAGACTTTATCAGCTATAGCATCTAACATTTTTCCAAGGTCAGTAACTTGATTATTTTTTCTAGCTAAGTGTCCATCTAAGAAATCAGTTAAACTTGCTATTACAAAAATAACTCCTGCAATTATATATTCTGTCTTTATATAGATACCACTAACTTCAATTTGTGGAAAACTAAATCCCACAAGATAAAATGGAAATATTAAATTAATAATCATTACAATAGATAAAATAATTCTTAAAACAGTTAATTTAGTAGGTGTATTCATAAACTTCTACTCCTTTCAATTCACTTGTAACAGCAGGTTCTCTATTTATAGTTTTAATAACAACTATTGAAATAATAATTGCCAGTAAAAAAATAACACCAGCTAGTACAAATGGCAACTTTTTAATTTTTCTTTTATACTCTTTTGTATAAGGGGACTGAATCTTCTTTATATTTTCTAATCTTTCTTCCTCTTCTTTTTTCTTCTTTGCTTCCATAATATCATCTAAAGAAATCTTAGAAGTATGTTCAAATAAAAAGTCATTAAACTCATCTTGAATCTTTTCTTCGCTAAGTCCTAAATATTTAGCATATTCCTTAACCAGTTCTCTCATATAATAAACATCTTTAAATGCCCTTACATTAGCACTCTCTATATTTTCAAGATAAGAAACATCAACATTTAAATCACTCGCTGCCTCTTCTAAACTAACACCATTACTTCTTCTTGTATCCTGAAGATAATATCCTAACTCTTTCATAGACTGTCTATCTCCTAACATATAATTAATATTTAATAAGCCATGTTCTGTACCTATTTCTAGGTGACAAGTATTTATCTACTATTTCTAGTCCTTAAAAGAATTCATTTCTCCTTTTAAAGCTCCCCTACCATAATTTGGGTTTCTCACTCGTGGGGTTTACCGCGTTTCACATAATCTAGTTTCCTAGATGCTCGTCTCTGTGGCACTTTATAAGTCTTTACCATAGAAAAACCTTAGGTAAAGACTAAGCCGTTAGTATAGATTTCTCCATACTACCTTAAGTTATTTTTTCCTTAAGCACGAACACTACAATCATCTCAGAATTGTGTGAGCATGGACTTTCCTCTAGGAATTAATCCCAGCACTTGTCTAAAATACTAATTATCATCTCTACCGTAAACTTCTTTTTCAAGTTGACTAAGTCTTCTTAGAATATCAAGATTACTAACTTCAGTTGTATCAGTATTCTTTCTAGCAATTTCTACATTCATCTTAGCATTTCTTAAGTCTTGTTTCAAAGCCATAATTTCTCTTAATAATTCAGCTTTTTCTTTTTCCAAACTATCAATAATTGCAAAAAACTGCTCATAATCACCAATGATAACATCAAGAAACTGATCAACTTCTTTAAGACGATATCCTCTCGTATCAATCTTAAAATCTTTTTCTAAAATTTCCTGGGGTGTTAATGTTATTTTATTCTGATACATCTAAATCACCAATCCCTTTACACTCTTATTTTAGAAAATATATCACTTTTTGTCAATCTTTTCTAGAAGAACTTCTGCATCTCTGTGATTTTTCAGAGAAAATTTTACATTAAAAAAAATTAATTTTCAATAAAAATTTTACATATGAGAAATTGATTTTACATCAATTTCTTTTTTTCGTATTTTCAGTGATTATTTTACAGTTTTTTTGTATTATAAAGTTT
>CASEWH010000063.1 GCA_949291575.1 uncultured bacterium | reverse complement strand
TCTCTGCAGGTGATTGACTCTGAAACTGTTTTTTTTTAGTACGGAGCCATATTATAAACGCCATTAAATCTGCCTCATACATTTTATTTAGTGTTTATTATTAAATAACCTCTTTTTCTTAGTTCTAGATATTTTAACACTCTATCTTTTAAAGAGGCCCCTAATTTTTTAGGAAGCCTCTTTATATTAACATAAGTAGTTAAATTTGAAGACTCTTCAATTTCTACAGTATCAATAATTTCGGAATTTTTATTTATTACAAATATTTTCATATTATTTTACCCTCTCCAGATCTTTTGATGAAAAAATCTCTTCACAAAGATCTCCATTACTATTAAACCATCTGCATTTAATTCCTTTAAATGAATTTACTGTTTCATCATTATGTTTATAGGATCTAGTTACCTTTTCAACAACATACATTACAGGGACATTTTTTAATTGAGTATGACGAACTTTAACTATGTCTCCTGGATTAAAAAAAATTTTCTCAATATCGTTAATCATTTTTTACAACTTTACATATTACATTTTGTTCACTAATTGCCCAATATCCTCTATAGTCAAAAGGAACTGGTGCTATTCCTACATTTCGTATATAGATATCATCTCCTTCTTTAATATATTTACATTCTGGACCAACAGATACTACATTACAACAAATTACTCCCATTTCATCTTGTTCCATTTCTCCAGAATCATTCATGTGGTAAGAGTCCACATCCATAATTAATCCTGCACTAGATTTATATTTTCTATAAGGATTTCTGGGATATTTTGTAAATATAACTGTATATCCAGTTGCTTGAACTTTCTTTCCTTCAGAAGATTTTCATCCTTTATTAGCTTCTAGTTCAGCTGAAGCTGCCGAAAGTTTAGATGCTTCTATTTGGTCTTTAATTTGAGAATAATCAGTATTTAATGTTTTCTCTAATTGAACTCCATTTCCTGTTGGCATTATTAAATTATTCATAATCATTATCATTTATTAATTATACATTTACTATATGTTACCCTAGTTTTTGCATTTAACCTACAACCACATCCTTTTACAAATCCCTCTTTCTTAGTAGTAGAGATATTATTATTGTTATCTATATATAATTTTGGATTACAAATAGGACCCAGTGCAGTTTCTTTATAAAGTGGACATTTTTTACATATTGATAATCTTCTCTCAAAAAGATCCTCGTTTCCATTTAAGGCTTCATTTACATGTCCGTTTATGATATCTAAAATACTTCCCATGTTAAAATACTATTGGTTTATCTCTATCTAAAGTCATAGTTTGTTTTAACATTTTTTTATAATGTTTTAACATCCTAATAACATCAGTTTTTAAATATTGAACTTCATGTTCGGAAACTTCATTGTCATGATTAATATAAATTAAAGTAAGTTTCTTTATATTTAATTCTGGTTTTATTTGCTGTAACAAATAAGCATAAAGAGATAATTGTAAAGTATAATGATAGTAGTTACAATCCATAATGTTGTTTAATGGATATTTCATCATTATATTTTGCTTTTTATTTTGATCATAATAAGATTTCTTCTTTAATTCCTTATTTGTATTATGTGTTACTATTAGTGATTCTCCTACTAAGAATGTATGAGAAGGGCTATCAACTTCTAGACACTGTGTAGCTATTGTATCAACTCTTTCCACAGATACAATGTTTCTGAAAGAATATCTGTCTGTTGAAGGGAACTCAATGTTTTGATTCCTTACTAAAAATGGATTTAGTCCATTAGTAGAGAAGCACACATCCCAGCCCTTAAAAACCTTTCCATTACGCTTTTTATCTACCTCAAAAATAGTGGCTTTTATTCCAAGAGTACTAACTAATTTTACTAAATCTTTTGCTTGCCATTTTTGAGTTGTACTCATTACAAATCTTTTCCTAGATTCATGATAATACCCATCAGTATCCATTAAACCTCTAAGGAGATCTAATCGTTGCTGATATGACCCTCTCAGATAGAGATCAGGAATAAACTTATTATTTAATACTCCTAAAACTTTTAATTGTTTTCTAATATTAAATATAGTCCTCATTTCTGAGTGTGCTGTATCTGAAAGGTCCTCTCCAACTGTGTATCCTCTATTCTGAATTTCTTCCCAGATTTTTGGATTTATATTAGTAAGTATACCACAGTTTTTAGATCCATCCCCTAATCAACATCCTAGTACATAAGGATCTATTGGTAAGCTTTGCTCAGGCAAAACTAAAGGAGCCGCATTTCTTATTTTTGGAATATTATAAGAAGTTCTCGGTTTGTTTATTAACCAATTTGCAATCTCCTCAGTAGTCATAACTACATCCCTAAAAGATTTATCAGGATTTCTAAATGAGATTAATCACCTATGTTCATGATCAGAAACTATAGATTCTCCATTATCAAATATAATTTTATAACACGGATTATAGTGAATCTTAGATTTATGCAGAATTCTAGTTAGACTGCCATCTTTATCAAAGATTTTATCCCCCTCTTTTATATCTTTAATTGTTGTTCATCCAAACTCTGTCAGAATCTTAGTATCTAGTGGGAGCCCTTTATAATCATAAATATATATATCGTTTCCATCTTTTATTAATAAATCTATTTGACCTGCAACTCTTAAAATTCCGTCTGAAGATTTTAAGCTAATTAAAAATTCAGGATATACCCCTTTCTCAAGATCTAATTCATAATACCCTTTTTTACAGGTAAAAACTCCTCCTAAACCAAATTTTTTTAAATCCTGTTTTTCTGATTTATAATATATTTCTTCAAACTCGGAATGAATCTTAGTTCCTCTCTCGCAGGATTTTTTCCTCTCATTATCATATCCTTGTTGTATTTCTAATCTGGTCTTCTCAAATATTATAGGATCTAGTCCTAACTTTACTACCATGGAATCATCTCATTTTTTAGTAGCAAGCAACGTTTCCTTTAACACTGAAAAAACATCCTTTGAAAGGAGTTTTTCACATGCTTTATAAGAAGACCAAAAAAACACATCAAAAGGATTCTCATATTTTCCAATTAAAGTAGTCACAGATGTATATTTTTGAGAATCATATTTATCTATATAAAGATGCTGTTCATCAGAGTAAATTACATCTTTAGTTTCTTTATCTACTTTAATTCCATTAACATATTTTTCATTTATATTTTTTAGTTTTGGCATAAGATTATTTAAACTGTTCTAAATTAACATTTTCTAATGAAGTTAATGATAGTAATATTCTTAACTTTCTTCTTACCTCTAACATATAGTTTTTTATTTCTGCTTGAGATTTGGTTGGAAGCTCTTTATAAGAGAATCCTAATATACCTATAAAACTATTAGCAGCAATCTCCTTAGGAATTTCCACAGCGACTATAAAATTAGTGCGGTTAGATTTTATTTTTTGAGCTATTTTTGGATCAATTACAGAAAGTTCTTCTACTGATCCGTAAAAGTACCTCTTAGTGTCCAAATAATCAAAAAATGGGAAAATACTAGTAGGCATATTTGTATACTGCCAATATACAGATTCATTAATATCATTTATTCTGCAACTTTCATATGTCATATCAACATAATAAAACCCTAATCCTGAAGAACTAGACTTTCCATTATGGCCCTCCATAATAAAAGCTCTATCACAATTCATATCTATAATAGCTTTATCCAGAATACTAGATATAATTGGATTTATTGCTTTTCTAATTTCTTCTTCTGTAGAATGCTTATCTTGTTCTACAGTATGAACAATCTCCACAATCTGGTTAATCGTTTCTTTTGGATTAAAAGCTATAGCCATAGTTAAAGAGAATAATATGATTATTAAGCAAGATTTTAGTATATTTATGAATCCATAATTTTTAATAAATCCTAGAATTTTCTCTATCCATCGAAGAAAATTTTCCATATGTGTATAACTATTT
>CASEWH010000062.1 GCA_949291575.1 uncultured bacterium | reverse complement strand
TACAAGAGATAGCCTTAAAATATATAGTAAATTTAAAGAAAAGAGCTTTGATATTATAAATGATGATATCTATAAAGCTTATTACTTTATAGATGATATTTACTTTAAGACTTGTGATTATATCTTTGAAAAAAATAATAAAGAAAAGTTAGATGTTAAAAGAGTAAGAGCGGTGTTTATATATATTTTAAGAGAACTTACTAATGTATCTGGTAATACTTACTTTTATTTAGATGAAGTAAGACCTTATTTTATAAGAATAATTGGTACTGATATAAGTAATGAATTACTACTTGAAGCCTTAAACAGTTTAATTAGTTTAGAATTAATAGTAGTTAAAGAAGATAAAATCTATTTGAAAGAATATTATGATGCTGAAATATTTATTGCAAGAAGATTAAGATTACTTGCTCATGAAAAGAATGAGACATTAAAGAATTATGAGAAAGTTTTAAAAGAAATAGAACTTAAAAATAATATTACTTATAATGAAGAACAAGAGACTGCTATTAGGGAAGCTTTAACTAATAAATGTTTAGTTATAACTGGTGGACCAGGAACTGGGAAGACTACGATTATTAAAGGAATTATTGACTTATATCAATCTCTTAATAAATATAATACTAAAGACTTGATGGAAAACCTTGTCTTACTTGCTCCTACAGGACGTGCTAGTAAAAGAATGAGTGAAGTTACAAATTTATCTGCTTCTACTATTCATAGATTCTTAAAGTGGAATAAAGATACTAATAAGTTTCAGGTTAATGAGTATAATAAAAGTAAAGCAAATTTTGTTATTATAGATGAATCTAGTATGTTAGATACTTTATTACTTTGTAATTTATTAAAAGGATTATCAACAAATACTAAAATAGTCTTTGTAGGGGATGCTAATCAGTTACCTAGTGTTGGAGCAGGGAATGTGTTACATGATATGTTAGATAGTGAAGAGATTAAAACTATTAGATTAAAAAACTTATATAGACAAGGAAAAGACTCTAATATCATAACATTTGCTCATGATATTAATGAAGGTGTACTTAATATAGATATCTTTAATAAAGGAGAAGATTTACAGTTTATAAAGTGTCCTGATAATAAAGTAATAGATACTATTAAAGAAGAAGTTAGTAAGATTAAAAATACTGACTATCAAGTACTAGCTCCTATGTATAAAACTATTAATGGAATAGATAATATAAATACTGCATTACAAGAGTTGTTAAATCCTAAGAAGTCTACTAAAAAAGAGATATCTATTAGTAATGTTATTTATAGAGAAAATGATAAAGTAATAGAACTTACTAATATGCCTGATGATAATGTTTTTAATGGAGATATTGGTATTATTAGTAGAATAAAGTTAAGTCCTAAAAAAGAAGTTTATATAGATTATGATGATAATACTGTTAAATATACTCCTACAATGTTTAATAATTTTTCTAAAGCTTATGCTATATCTATACATAAGAGTCAGGGAAGTGAATTTAAGACTATTATTATGCCAATAGTAAAAGGCTATAGAAAAATGTTATATAGAAAGTTAATTTATACAGGAGTTACTAGAAGTAAAGAGAAACTTGTGTTGATTGGAGATATTAAAGCATTAGAATATGCTATTAATAATACAAGTGAACAAAAAAGAAGAACTAGTTTAGATTATTATTTGAAAAATGGTATAATTTAAAAAATTGAATCCATAATACTTGTAGGAGGCAAGAATTATGGATAAGAAAAAAATGATGATAACAGCAGGTGTTATGGTTGCAGCAGGATATGGAGTATATCAATATTTTAAGAAAAATCCAGCTAAACTTAACATGATGAAACAAAAAGTGAAAAATGCTGTTAATACATTTGAAGATGAGATGATGATGTAAAGTTGTCATCTTTTTAATTGTTATAATCTTAATATTGTGTTATTATTTATATAAGGATACGAGGTGTTCATGAATGAAAGAAGCTTTAAAAAATAATAAAAAGATTATTATAATAGGTATTGTTATTATAGTATTACTTCTAATAGGAGTAGCATTTGCATATCTTACAACTACTTTACATGGAGAGAAAGAGTATTTAGTAAGAGCAGGTAGTTTAGGTTTAAGATTAGAAGAAGGCAATGAATTAACTTTAGAAAAACAAATACCTTTAGAAGATAGTGAGGGTATGATTTTAGATGGTTTTAACTTTAGTCTAATTAATGAAGGGAATATAGAAACAGATTATACTATATATTTAGATGATATAGAACTAGATGAAGGGGAAACTAGGATGCCTGATTCTGCTATTAGATATAGCTTAACTAAAAATGAAAAAGCAGGTAGTGCAGATGATTTATCTAATATGGGGGTTAATCCTAATAGAGTAGTAGATAGTGGTAGTATAGCAGTAGATGAGACTATTAATTATACATTAAGAATCTGGATAGATTATGATGCTACTACAAAGGAGGCAAGTGGTAAGACGTTTAAAGGAAAATTAAGAGTAGAAGCAAGTCAACATGTTATACCAGAGACAACCAAAAAGATATTAGCAGATAATGAATTACAAGAAGAGAAAGAGAATATGTTTAATTATACAGCAAGTGGAACATATATAGATAATTTTGACGATTGGAATGAATTAACTAATCCAGAATATGTAACAAATGGCTTGTATAGCATGGAAGATGAAGATGGAACTAGTTATTATTATAGGGGAAATGTTAATAATAACAACGTTCAGTTTGGAGAATATACAAGTGATTATTATGTTTATCAAGGCACTAATGATTATTATCAAAGTGAAGCTAGTTGTACTGAAGCAGGCAATAGTAGTTGTACTCAAGTAAAGTTAGCTAGTGCCGGTGATAAGATGTACTGGAAGATAGTAAGAGTAAATGGAGATGGCAGTTTAAGACTAATCTATAATGGAACAAATGCAACTCCTGATAATAGTGATTTAGCACATTCTTATGTAGTAGGAATGAGTCCATATAATTTAGAGTCAGGTGATCCAAAATATAGTGGATATACATATGATAACGGAACAGATTCATTTATAAAGAAAGAAGTAGATACATGGTAT
>CASEWH010000061.1 GCA_949291575.1 uncultured bacterium | reverse complement strand
ATTCTCCTGCAAGTACTAATTCATCTGCGGTTATTAGACCTGCTTTTAATCTATATGAGCCTCCATAACTCTCGCTAGTTTGAGGGCAAATCAAAGTTGGAGCATTGTTCTTTGCAAAACCTGTCATATCTTGAGCGAATCTATCAACACTTGCAAATATATAATCATAACCAAATGCACTACCTTCTTGATATCCACTACTATCACTACAGAACCTGCCTCCTATTACTTTACTATCATAACCACTACTTCCTAATGTGTTTTTATACCATGTATCTACTTCTCTTTTTATAAAACTATCTGTTCCATTATCATAGGTATATCCTGTGTATTTTGGATCATTATTCTCTAAATTATATGGTGTATATCCTATAGCATAAGAATGTGCTAAATCACTATTATCTGGATTTGCACTTGTTCCATTATAGATTAGTCTTAAACTTCCATCGCCATTAATTCTTACTATCTTCCAATACATCTTATCTCCGGCACTTGCCAACTTTACTTGAGTACAACTACTATTACCTGCTTCAGTACAACTAGATTCACTTTGATAATAACTAGCACCATTTTGATATACATAATAATCACTTGTATATTCTCCAAACTGTACATTGTTATTATTTACATTTCCTCTATAATAATAACTTACTCCATCTTCATCTTCCATACTATATAATCCATTTGTTATATAATCTGGATTAGGTTCACTAGGTCCTGAATCTGTATATTGAGTACCATCACTTGTATAATTAAACATATCTTCAGGTCCTTCTTGTAATTCATTATCTTCTAGTATTTGTTTTAATGCTAAAGACTTTTGTTCTCTATCATAACTTGTTACTACTATCTTACTCTTATATTCTTTTCCTTGAGCAGAGTTGTCGGCCGTCTCATCTAACCACATCCATAAAGTGTATGTAACAGTATCACTTGGTTCAAGTGTTTCTTCACTCTTTATATTAAATGTACCTGTTCCATAACTATTAACCTTAACTACTCCACTATCATATCCTTGATTATTAGTTAGTCTCATCTTTAAATAAGAGTTAGCTAATGTATTAGTAGATTCTTCTTCTATTGATACATGGTAATAAGCATTTATATTACCTGTATTAGTTATAGTAAAAGTATATGGTGTAGTCTTTTGACCTTGAACATCTGTCATAGGAGCTGCATTTTCTAAATTAATATAATTACCATCTTCAAAGTCTACTTTTAATATTCCTGCTGTTAAAGTAATCTTCTTATCTCCTTCTATAGTCATAGTAAGCAAAGCATAACTCGCTCCTAATAATGCTACTATACTTATTACTACTGTTACTATTACTAATACTATATACTTTTTTCTTGTCTTATCCATACTTACTCCCCATCCTTAGTTTCATAATTTGCTTTATCACATACTAAATGTGCTTTATATAGAAAGTCTTTATCACTAGTTTTCTCTACTTCTACATAACTCTTAGTAGTATCACAATCATTTTCATTAACATCTTTTATCATATCAATATATTCTTCTAAAACTAGAGCACTTAGTAATACTCTAGTATTTTCACCTACTTCTTTAGGTAAATAGCTTCTATAATCTGCAAAGTAATCTTTACTTGCTAGTATCATCATCTTTTCACTAGTATTATAGTATTCTAAATTACTAGTCTTAATTAACTTATTAGCACTAAATAATACTATAGTTACTAATACACCTAATATTATTATAGTTGCTAATAGTTCTATCAAAGTAAATCCCTTACTCATTTCTTTCTTCTTTTTCTTCTGCCCTGTGCTGGTAATACTTTTTTCTCATCAAAGTTAATTAGTATTATAGATATAATTGCTTCTATCAATATAGTAACAAAGTATGTTCTCCAAAATGCATCTACCATAGTCATTCTACTTATAAATAACATACTAATTAAATTATCTATTAACATTGCAAATATATAAGTTGCAAGTATAGCAAGTTTATTACCATCTGTATTCATATATAGGTAATAATAAATAGTTAAGTTAATCATTTGACTTGCAAGATAAGCGAATATCTCTCCTGTTACGGGGATATAATCTATATCATGTTGTCCAAGTAGACTTGCTACTATTATAAATAGTAACATTAAACAAGCAGAATAACTAATACCATTCATAGTTTCTTTATAACCATATTTTTTAGTAATAATATTTGCAATAAAATATCTAAATGGATAAGCGAATATTGCAAATGTAAGAGTTGCTTTACCTATATTAAACTCAAACTTACCTAATACCCAACCTAGTATTGCAACTGCTGTTAATAAAAGTATATATACCCAGCTTGACACCTCTTCATGTCTTATTACTTCTTTTCTAGCACTCCCTTTTGTCATTTAAACTCCTCCTATTCTTATAAATATAACTATAGCACAAAAAAAAGAAAAGTAAAAGACCTTTTCTTTCTTATTTACAAGTAAATCCAGAAGCTTCAGCATCTTTTTTAGTGTCTTCATAAGTTGCTTTTTCATCTGCTATACCGTCTAAACCATATTCTGATAAGGCATCATCACTTGCTTTTTCTACATCAATTTCTAATGATACATTATAGATATGTTTATCAGTATTATTATCAGTAGATAATTTAACACCATCTTTATCAGTTTCTTCGAATTGTGTATCTAACATTGATACAAACATATCCCAGTTATCAATAATAGTATCATCAGTTGCTTCATTATCAATGCTCATTTTAACATAACTAATCTTATCATCTTTAAAAGTCATAGTTACTTCTTGACTCATTTTAAGACCACTATCTTCTTCACTATTTGTACAAGTTAATGTTTTTTCTCCTCCACAACCTGTTATAAATAGTATTGATACTGCTAAAATACCAAATAATTTTACTCCTCTCACCTTTTTCACCTCCATCTACTTCTAGTATGGATTATATAAGAGAAAAAGGCAAGATTTTTTTTAAATATAAATATTACTTTACATACTAAGGCTTTAAAGCTGTTATAGGTATAATATAAATACCTGTTTCTTCATCTTTAATGATGGCACTATAATTACCAACTATTATACACATAAATTTCGGCTTTTTACTTACATTATTATAAAATTTTAATAAACTTTCTTTAGCAGAATCTATACTTCTATAATTTAATTTTATTTCAATTGCTGCATATTCTCCATCTTTAAATTCTAAAATAGCATCTACTTCATCTCCACTTGTATTATCTCTAAAATGATATAAATGTCCATCTAAATAATCCATATATATTCTTAAATCTCTTTCTACTAAAACTTCAAACATTAAGCCAAAAGTATTAAAGTCATGCATTAACTTATCAACAGATAAACCTAGTAAAGCACAGGATAATGATGGATCTACTAGATGCCTTTTAGCAGACTTACCAATTCTTTTTGATGATCTATAATTAATACTATAAGCTTCTTGGTTCGATGTTAAATATAAAGAGTCTAATACTTTAATATAATCTGCAACTGTTTTTCTATTTTCTACCAAATCACTTTCATTTTCATATTCAGCGATATCTTTTACTATAGTATCATAACCAATAGGTGATGATTCATTTCTTGCTAAAGATTTTAATATCATTCTCATTTTATTAGAATCTCTCTTATGGTCTTTTCTCTCGTGTATATCTTTATTTATTACATTCTCAATATAATTACTTGGTATTAAATCAATATTTTCTTTACTAACTTCTAAATTTTCAGGCCAACCACCTCTAATAATTAATTCAGCTATTTCATCAAGTTCATATTTTTTTGCTGACTTTCCTACATTTTTGTTGTTTAGCATATCCAAAAGACTTATTTCACCACTCGAATCTCCTGATTCATAAAGGCTCATGGGATACATTTTTAATGTAGCAATTCTACCTACTCCAGAATGAAATACTTCTTCTTGTTCTTCTTTAGTAAGAGTAGTAGAGCCAGTTAAAATGAATTTTCCTTTATTATGGTCACTATCACATTCATGTCTTACAGCATCCCAAATACTAGGAACTATCTGCCATTCGTCGATAAGTTGTGGTCTTAAATCTTCAAAAATATATTTTGGATTAGCATTGGCTAAATCCTTTTTATCTTTCTCAGTCATATAAACAACACTATTAGCATGATTTAGAGAAGTCCAAGTCTTACCACACTCTCTTGGCCCTTCTATTGAGACTGCCCCAAATACATTTAAATACCTTGATAACTTGTCATCTATTAATCTTTTACGATATTTTTCTTTCGCTGGATTCATATTTATCACCTTCTTTGTTACTATTATGCATCTTTTTGTAACAATTTACAAGCTTTTTGCAATCATTGTGCAACTTTCTTTGATTTTATTGTGCAGTTTTCTACAATTTTATTGTGCAGTTTTCCTGAATTAGACAGTGCAACTTTCACTATTAATATTATTAAACTAATAAAGAAAGTTATACTTTTATTTTTTTAGAATAAGTTTTATTAGGTGAAGTAATCTATGAAGAAAGTATTAGTTATGTTGTTATTATTTTTAATTCCTTTAAATGTATTTGGTAAAGAAGATACTTTTGATACTGCTAAAAGTAGTATTGTAATGGATTTAGATAGTGGTAGAGTTTTATATGAAAATAATGCTGATGAAGAAAGGCTTATCGCTTCTATTACTAAAATAATGACTTGTATTATTGCAATAGAACAAGGAGATTTAAATAGTGAGGTTAAAGCAGGAGAAGAGATATTAAAGATGTATGGGACTAGTATTTATTTAGAATTAAATGAAAAGATGAAGTTAATTGATTTACTTTATGGTCTTATGCTTAGAAGTGGTAATGATGCTTCAGTTGTAATTGCAAAAGAAGTTGCAGGGAGCGAAGAAGAATTTGTTAAGATGATGAACGAAAAAGCGAAAGAGCTTGGTATGACTAATACTACTTTTAGTAATCCTCATGGACTTGATGAAGAAACTAAAAATTACTCTACTGCAAGAGATATGGCAAAACTTTCAAGATATGCTTATAAGAATAAAACTTATAGAAAAATTATTGGCACTGAAGAATATCGTGTAAAAACTGATAATAAAAGTTTTCTTTGGTATAATAGAATGAAATTATTAGGAGATTATAAATACTGTACTGGTGGTAAAAATGGTTATACTCCTAGTGCAGGTAAAACACTTGTTACTACTCATAAGAAAGGTGATTTAAAAATAACTGTTGTTACTTTGTATGATAATGATGAATATAATAATCATGAAAGACTAGCAGAATATGCTTTTGATAATTATAGTAATTATGATATTGTTGATAAAAATGATTTTAATCTTGTTATTGATGATAATAAGTACTACGTAAATAAATCTTTTTCTTATCCTTTAACAGAAAGTGAAAAAGATAATGTTAAAGTTCTTGCAAGTATTGATGACTCAATAAATAGTGGTAAAGTTGGTAATATAAATATTAGTCTTAATAATAAAACATTAAAGAAGATACCTCTTTATATTAAAGAAGAAAAGAAAAAGGAAAACTTCTTTACTAAGTTGTTTTCCTAAGTCTAAAGAAATTAATAGATGGTCTTGCATTAATTCTAACATCATATGTATCTGTTCCTATTCCTGATGTTATATAAAATTTAGTATTATTAATTTCATAATATGGATTTATATATTTAGAAGCATGGTCTTTATTCGCAAGATTAAGTAAATAAGGTATTCTAATCTCTCCTAAATGAGAATGTCCTGCTAAAGCTATGTCAACTGGATATATTTCTACAAAGTCATCTATATAATCTGGTTTATGAAATATTGTTATAGTATAGGTATTCTCATTATAATTAGTAAAAGCTTTATCATAATTAATCACTTCATTATTAGTATTTAAGCCTACTAACATAATAGGTTCATTACTTTCATTATAGATAAGTTCATTACTATCATCTAATACAGTAAAACCACAGTCTAACAATATTGATAAGGCTTCATCATTATCACTTTCTCCTAAGACTGCATATTTTCCAAGTGTAGAGCTTAGTTTCTTTAACTCTTTTACTAATCTCTTCCTATTTCCTGGAGTTAAATCTTCATCACCTAATAAATCTCCTGTAAATAATATTAAATCAGGGTTTCTTTTTGTAATAGCATTAACTACATCTTTTAGTAAGTCATTATTACTATAATGTAAATCTCCAAACTGAATAACTTTAAGACCACTAAATGATTCTGGTAATTTATTATTAACAATTGCTTCTTCATTAACTATTAAAGAAGTAGTACCTATTGTAGTGATGTAAAGAAATGTAAAAAAGACAAGTAAAAAGATAATAATAATAGATATTACTATTCTTTTAACTACCTTTTTTACTCTTTCGGTTTGTTTTTCTCTATCTATATCTTTTTGTTTATCTTTATTTAATTCAATTCTACTATTCATTACTTATCCCTCTATAATAAGTATATAGGAAAATAGATTTTTTTTAAAGTTTTTTATCTTACTTTCTCTATTTCTTCTTTTAAGTCTTCATAAGTCATACTGCCAAAAGAAGTAAAAGCGATATTACCGTTAGAGTTTATTATATAAGTATTAGGATATGTTGTTATATAGTACTTATCAAACAATTTATTTTTGGCCATTAAAGATGTAAAGGTATAATTATTTTCTTTTAAGAAATCTATTATATCATCTTTAGGATTACGAGAGGTGTTGGCAATTCCTAATATAATAACATCATCTTTATTTTGATTATAGTCATTATATATTTTTTCAATATGAGGTAGTTCATCTAAACATGAAAAACAATCTATGGCATAAAAATGTAAAACTATTGTCTTGCCTATATAATCATCTAAAGTATGAGTGTTACCCTCTTGATCTTTTAAAGTAAAGTTAATTGGTGTTGCTAGTTCTACTTTACCTGTACTTTTTACAGACTCTTTATCTTTGATAGGCTCCATGGTAAAACCTGTATAAGATACGTAACAACCCATAACTATAATGATAATCGCTCCTATCTTAACAATATAGTTTAAGATATTTTGTTTTCTTTTAATAATATTTAAGACTTTAGTAGTAAATAATCCTAAAATAATAAATGGTAATAAGAAGCCTATAGCATAAACCAATACAAATAAATTTCCTATTAAGGCTGTGCTTGCCGTACTAGCCATTATTAAAGTTGATGATAAAGCAGGTCCTACACAAGGAGTCCAAGCGAATGAAAATAGAAAGCCCATAAGGAAAGCAGTTTTCTTACTCATCTTATTGGGATTAAAATTAATCTTTAATTTCTTTTCTTTATTTAGAAAATCTACTTTTATTATACCTAATTGGAATAGTCCTAATATTACTATTATAATACCTCCTATTTCTAGGAATATTTTTCTATTGTCTTTAAAGAATAAGCCTAGTCCTGTAAAAGATAAGCCTAAAATAAAGAAAGACATAGATATTCCTAAGATAAAGAATAAAGTATAAATTAGAACTACTTTCTTTTTATAAGTAACATTACCTTTTTCATCTATTTCTTTAGCATTAGTAGCAAGATAACCCATATATAGAGGTATTAGGGGAATAACACATGGTGAGAAAAATGATATTATTCCTTCTAAAAATATTCCTAATATTTGAATTAATTCACTCATTAAATCACTCTCCTAGAAAATTCTAACAAAAAATAGAGTATATTACAACTCTAATTTTCTTTTGTATTTAATATAGCAAGAAAAGCATCAGGAGGTACTTCGACACTACCAATTTGTTTCATCTTCTTTTTACCTTCTTTTTGTTTTTCAAGTAGTTTTTTCTTACGAGTAATATCCCCACCATAACATTTAGCAAGGACATCTTTTCTTAAAGCTTTGATATCAGTTCTGGCAATTACCTTATTACCAATAGATGCTTGAACTGGCACTTCAAATAACTGTCTTGGTATTACTTCTTTTAGTCTATGAACTATTAATTTACCTCTATTATAGGCAAAGTCTTTATGAACAATAACACTTAAAGCATCAACTACTTCCCCGTTTAATAAGATATCTAATTTTACTAAGTCACTAGGCTCATATCCTATTACTTCATAATCAAAAGAAGCATAGCCTTTGGTAATTGATTTTAACTTATCAAAGAAATCATAGACTATTTCTGATAGTGGTAATTTATAGATAAGACAGACTCTTTCTTCATCTAGATAATTCATATTAATGAAAGTTCCCCTTTTATCTTGACATAGTTCCATTAAAGGACCAATATAATCTTTTGGAGTATAAATTGAGGTCTTAACAAATGGTTCTTTGATTTCTTTTATCTTAACTTTAGGTGGCATTTTATTAGGAGCATCAACGGAAATATTAGAACCATCAGTAAGGGTTACTTCATAAATAACTGAAGGAGTAGTTGCAACTACATCGATATCAAATTCACGTTTAATACGTTCTATCGTTACTTCCATGTGTAATAGTCCTAAAAATCCTGTTCTAAAGCCAAAACCTAGGGCCACTGATGTTTCAGGTTCATAGATAAGAGCCGCATCATTTAGTTTTAACTTGGCAAGGGCTTCTCTTAAATCTTCAAACTGGTTAGTTTCAAGAGGATAAAGACCACAGTAGACAACACTTTTTAACTTTTTATATCCTGGTAGTGCTTCTACTTTATCTTTAGTAGAATTTAATGTAATAGTATCTCCAACATGAACATCACTAATACTTTTAATAGAGGCATAGATATAACCTACTTCTCCTGTGCCTAAAGAATTAACTTCTACTTCTTTTGGTGTATTTTTTAGAATAGATAGTACTTCATAACTAGCATTACTCTCTAGCATATAGATGGTATCACCTTTTTTTACACTACCGTTAAATATACGAACCGCTGTTAAAACTCCACGATAAGAATCATAAATACTATCAAAGATTAATCCTTGTAAAGGTTTATCACTACTACCTTTAGGAGCAGGAATTTTAGTTATAATAGCATCTAATAATTCTTTTATACCCTCTCCTGTTTTCGCACTAGTTAAAATAATTTCTTCTTCTTCAAATCCTAAATTAGTAAGTTCTTCTGTTACTTTAGGAATATCAGAACTAGGTAAGTCTATTTTATTAATAACAGGAATAATAGTTAAATTGTTATCAAGAGCAAGATAAAGATTTGCAAGAGTTTGAGCTTCTATTCCTTGTGTTGCATCTACTACTAAAATAGCACCTTCACAAGAAGCAAGAGAACGATTAACTTCATATGAAAAATCAACATGACCTGGTGTATCAATTAAATTTAATAAGTATGTTTCATTATTATATAAATAATTAATAGATACAGCATTTAATTTAATAGTAATGCCACGTTCTCTTTCTATATCCATAGAATCTAACAACTGTTCTTTCATTTCTCGCTCTGTAACTGCTTTAGTCTCTTCTAAAATTCTATCTGCTAAAGTACTTTTACCATGATCTATATGAGCGATTATCGAAAAATTACGAATGTTTTCTTGTTTCATCAACTTCACCTACTTAAAAATATAGTAACATAGTTACTATATTATCATATTTTTACGAGTTTTTTAACTCTTCTATTTCTTTTTTAGATAAACCAGTTGTTTTAATAATATCCTTGATAGATAAATTCATCTCTAACATTCTCTTTGCAAGAACTTTTTTCTCTTTTTCAAAAGAGTTCTTATCTTCTTCAAGAGATTTTTGCCCTTCTTCAAGAGACTTTTTACCCTCTTCAATTTGTTTCATAATCAAAGCATTCTCTTCTTTTAAAGAATCTATTAGTGCCAAATCATCTTTAACATATTCTTTCGCTTTCTGTTTCCATTCCCATTCTTTGTGTTTTTCATAATCATATACACCAATTATTCCTAAATTATTAGATAGTTTTTTTATCTCTTCTTTCGCTTCCATTAATCCTTCAACTCCTTCACTAATCTTTTCTATATCTTCTCTTTTTGTTAAAGTTAGTAAAGTTATAGCCCTCTCAAACTCACTTAACTCAAGATTATTATAATATTTT
>CASEWH010000060.1 GCA_949291575.1 uncultured bacterium | reverse complement strand
TTTTCATTTATTTTCTCCTTTAACTTCTTCTTCTACTTCAAAATATTTAACAAATAGTTTATCTCTTAATTCTTCCTTATCAGTATTATTTTTCATTACCTTATCTCCATTTTATAAATATAAATAATGATATTATTTTGTTTTCTTTGTTTCTTCTGTTTCTTTTTGAGCTTCTTTTAATTTTTCGTTATATTCTTTCATAATAGAATAAAACTCTTGACCACCATAATAGAAATCTATTTTTATATAATTATTAATCTTACCTGTTTCTTCATTTATACTTATAGCATCCATTCCTCTTCTACTTATAGGAGGCATACTTTTAATCTCAAAGAAATGAGTTACTCCCATAATATTATCTTTAGCAAACCTATCAACTAAGTCATTAGTAAACTGTTTGGTAAAAACATCACTATGAATACTTGGAATACCTAAATTCAAATGTCTTTCAGTACCATTATTTAAAACAATATCTACACTACACATCTTTTCTCTTTCCCCATCCACTTTTGAAGAATTAAAAGTCATTTTACCTAAAATATTATTATCTTCTAATATTTGCTCTAAATATTCTATCATAACTCTTGATTTATCGACCGCTAACCCCATTGCTTCTTGTTTTTTCATAATTCAAACTATTCTCCTTTCATTTATTAATAGAATCTTACTTTGCTCTTTCTAAATATTTCTCTGTTTTTTGTAAGTAATATGCGGATACTATTAAAAAGAACATTGATATTGAAACAATTATTGATAAGATATTAACATTATAAAAATATGTATATAGAATGTAGGCAACAGAATAACTTATAACTTGTCCTATTAACATATAGATATTAAAAAATATATCATGCTCTCGATTATATTCTTTTAATTCTTTATTATCTATTGAAGCATAAACAATACTACAACTTTCTGATTCTATAACTGTTCCTAAAGTATTCATAAAGATGTAATATAGCATTAATGTTATAAAGCTAGGATAGTAAACGAGTATTACTGATGCGATGAATATGAGTATAGATATTGGCACATAAAACTTCTTTGATTTATTCTGCTTATTTACTATCTTTAAAAGAGATAAAGCAAATATAGAAAGAATAGCAAATAAAGTGTTATAAGCTCCTACACTTAATTCAGAGTTAAGTCTTAAAAATAGTATTACTGGTAATAAGTCTGTTATGACTCCTTGTGTTGATATTCTTCTAAAGAACATACAATTATAAATATCTTTAATATGAGGATATTTTTTTATTTTATGATAAAACCCCTTTAAATCTAATTTTCTATTTGCTATATAGAAATCTTTTAATCTGGTAGATATTATAATTATTATTAAAGCCTCTAATCCTAATATGACAAATAACATATTATAAGAGAAACTTTCAATAATAAAGCCAGAAAATACGGGTGTTAGAATAGTCGCAATTGATGATGCTATATTAACATTTGCAAGGAAATTACTCATTGTTTTTTTATTATTAGATCCCATTATAATCATTTCATAAGGTGCTGCATAACTTACTTTTTCTAAAGCATATAATATTCTAAATAGATAAATATACTTATAGATATTTTCTTTTAAAGTTAGCAGTAAAATAATACAAACAATTAATTCTATAAAGCTAGAGTTATATATAATTTTAGCATTTTTATTATTAATAAATCTAAGTATTAAAAAATTAAAAATAAATTCAAAAATAATTCCTACTAAATTGTATTTAATTACTAATCCTACATCATTAACAATAGATAAAAC
>CASEWH010000059.1 GCA_949291575.1 uncultured bacterium | reverse complement strand
TAATGGGAACTTATTCTTTTAAAGAACAAAAGTTAATGATATAATATGCCATAACCTGTTTGTCATTATTAAAGGGAGGTATAGAAAAATGACAAAAGGAGAATATAGTCATTTAAGTAATGAACAAAGAAATTTAATAGAACATTTATTGAATAAAGGATACAGTTTTTCAGATATTGGAAAAGCTTTAAATTTAGATAGAACAACAATATCTAAAGAAGTAAGGAGAAACTATTCTGTTAAAGTAATTAAGAATAGCAAACAGCATTGCATAAATCAAAATAACTGTGGTATAGCATTCTGTAATTATGATAAACAATGTTATAAAGGAAAAGAATGTGATAAGCTCTCTAGACCGCCATATGTATGTAATTCTTGTAATAAAAAAGTTGGATGCAGACTTACAAAGCATTTCTATTTTTCAAGTCTTGCCCAACAATTATATGAACAAAGAGTTGTTGATTCTAAAAAAGGTTATGATATAAAAGAAGAAGATGTTGACTTAATAGAAAGAATCATAGTACCTTTAGTTAAAGATAAGAAACAACCTATAAATCATATCTATGAAAATAATAAAGATATATTGTTTTTTTCAAAACCAACTTTTTATAGATATGTTAGAGATAATGTTATTTCACTTTCTAATATAGACTTACCAAAACAAGTTAGTTATAAACCAAGAAATGGTGAAAAGAACAATAATAAAGATAGGAAAGTTAGAGCATATTTAGTTGGTAGAACTTTTGATGATTTTATTTCTTATACTACTAAACACCCTAATAAATCAATTGTAGAAATGGATACTGTAGAAGGTGTTAAAGGTGGCAAATGTTTTCTTACTTTATTTATAAGAAAAACTTCTTTATTATTAATATTTTTATTAGATAAGAAAACTATTGAAGAAGTTAATAAAGTATTTATCTATTTAAGGAAAACCTTAGGAATAGAACTATATAAGAAAATATTTCAAGTTATACTTACCGATAATGGTAGTGAGTTTTTAAATCCTATAGTATTTGAAAGAGATTTAGAAACAGGTAAAAAAGTATCAAGAGTATATTACTGTGACCCATATAGTTCTTGGCAAAAATCCTTTATAGAAAACTCACATAAAAGAATAAGAATTGTTTTACCTAAAGGAACCTCATTCAATAATTTATCTTTAGAACAAGTTAATTATTTAAGAGATAACATTGCAAATCTATATAAAGATAAAATAAAAATGACACCTTATTTAAAAACTGAAAAAGTTTTTCCAGATTTAATAAAGTGTCTAGATATAAAATATATAGAACCTAACAATGTAGATTTATCTAAATCCTCTTTAAAGGAGGTTAATCATGAAGAATGACACAATAATTTACATTGATCCAATTCTTGGTATTTTTACAATTCAAGATTTAGTTAACTATCTTGATAGTCTAATATTAGAAAACCAAACAAATATAGATATATTAGACTCAATATTAAAAAGCACAGAATTGGAAGAAGCAGATATTGCATCAATCTTAAATAAATTCGATATGAAAAATAATATTAAATTTATAAAAGATCTATTATCTGATTCTCTATAAAAATATATTAAAATTCATATGACAAACAGGTTAACTATTAAGAATATACTGCCTATACCAACTGGGAACTTATTTTAATATTTTTAAAAAAATAGGTATCAAAGTTGGGCGGTAGCATGCCCTTTTTTAATTAACGCCTATATAATATCACATTTTTATATAATATGCTATTAGAAATTTAACTTTATGCCGAGAAAACTTTTTATAAATAGGATTATTTTGTTACCTTTTTAATGTTTAATGCTTATTTTTTAACATTTTTGTTGAAAAATAAGTGTTAAAACACCTATAATTAATACAAGATAGTCCTATTTATCAAAAGGAAATTGGAATAAATTAAATTTCGGACTGGGAATTTAGTCGTTAAAAAAAGTTCCTTTAATAATTCGGGAACTTTCTATTTAATTTTACCAAAATGCTATTATTAAGCGTGAAAATATAGATTTGTACTCTTTGACATAATAATAAGACAATGATAAAATTTAGTTACTATGTATAAGTACTAGAATTATTGGAAAATAGTGTAGAGAGGATGTGTAATATTTATGGAAACATTTAAATTGTTTGAATATAATGATGAATTAATTAAGAAAAGTTTAGAGTTATGGGAATTTGATATTCAAAATATACCATTAGAATTAATTCAACATGTACCAATGCATGGTTTTAAAGTTACTACTTCATCTAAACCATTATTATATGTAGATAATTTACAATGTTGCGTATCTGTTTGGGCTTTAGCACCTAACTTTGCCTTCGCTTCTCATATTAATCCAGCAGTAATTAGAAATGATGATTTTTATGTTGATAGTGAAGATAATCCAATAAAATTAAAAAGAACAGATGATTTATACAATGCTATTATGACTAGTGACTTAAATAAAGATGATTCTATTAAAATTGGTTTAACATTTGGAGTTACTCCTTTACCTAAAGACAATCCAAATATTCGTCTTATTTATGAAGCTATACAAGAATTGATTATAAAGTTAAAAGAACAAGGCTTAACAGCATATTTAGTAGAAAGAGATGATGAAATGAACTTTATTTTAGATTCTAGAAATGGTAAAGTGATAGTACCAGAAGAAGAACTAGAGACAAAAAAAGTTCTATAGATTAATTGTTCACTTAATAAATTTTATGTATAATAAATGAAAGAAAGGGAAGTGTTTATGAAAGTTTTATTATATGCAGAAGGACTAAAAGTAATAGGAGTAAGTGGTTTAGGTAAAGCTATTCAGCATCAAATGAAAGCTTTAGAATTAGAAAATATTCCTTATACTACTGATATAAATGATACCTATGATATCGCTCATATCAATACTTATTTTTTTAAGTCCTATTTTCTTGCAAGAAAATTAAAGAAGAAAGGTATAAAAATAGTATATCATGCTCATTCAACAGAAGAAGATTATCGTGATGGTTTTATCTTTGGACATTTAACAAGTAAGTTATTTAAGCAGTGGTTAATAAAATGTTATCGCTATGGAGATATTATTGTAACACCTACAGAATATTCTAAAAATATCTTAGAGCATTATAAAGGACTAGAAGATAAGAAAATAGTCGCTATATCTAATGGCTTAGAATTAGATTTCTTTAAGCCTGATAAATCTTATAAAGAAACATTTCGTAAAAGATATGATTATAAGAAAGATGATAAAGTAATAGTAGGTATTGGTATATATAGTAGAAGAAAAGGAATAGTTGACTTTGTAGAACTTGCCAAACTTCTACCTGAATATAAATTTATTTGGTTTGGTTCAAGTCCTATCGCTGCAGCGACTAGTGATGTTAAAAAAGCATTAA
Source organism: uncultured bacterium (assembly GCA_949291575.1). Taxonomy (GTDB): domain Bacteria; phylum Bacillota_I; class Bacilli_A; order RF39; family UBA660; genus Onthousia. Next base: position 12,818 of record CASEWH010000059.1, on the reverse strand, counting down.
AAGAATCCAAAGCTTTACCTAATATAAAGTTCCCAGGTCATGTACCACAAGAAATTATAAGAGAAGCCTTAGGAGGTTGTGACTTATACTTGTTCCCAACGTTTGAAGAAACAGAAGGTATTCCTATCATTGAAGCCTGTGCAATGGAAACTAATACTATAATAAGAGATATCCCAATATTTAATTATCTAACAGATGGAGTTAATGTTTATAAAGCAAAAGATGTCAATGAATTTGAAAAGAAAATAAAAATGTTCTTAAATGGAGAGTTAAAAAGTGTAAGTAAAGGAGCAAGAAAAATAGCAGAATCTTGTGATATTAAAACTGTAGGTAGAAAGTTAAAAGAAGTATATGAAGAGGTATTAAAAAAAGAAGACTAGGTTCTTCTTTTTTAAACATTATATTCTCTTTCTTTTTCATTACTTATATTTAAAACAATACCAACTAATATTAAATATGATAATAAACTACTACCACCATAACTAATAAATGGTAAAGTAATTCCTGTAATAGGTAAGAGTCCTAAAGTCATACCAATATTTTGTACCTGTTGGAATACAAGCATACCAATAATACCTGCTAAAACAAATTTATCACGTGATGCTATTCTTTTAGTAGCCATATTAATTAATCTTGTATCAAAGAAAATAATTATTGCAATTAAAACTATCGCTCCTAAAAGTCCAAAGTTAGAAGCATAAACAGCAAAGATAAAGTCAGTTCCAGACTCTGGGAAATATATTGGTGTCTGATTAAATCCATGTCCAAATACTCCTGCAGAACCAATCGCTGCTAAAGCATTTTCTAACTGTAATCCACTACCATTTTGCCAATCTAAAATCCTATCAAATCTATAATACAAATCAGTACCAAAGATATTTACAAATAAGTCTTCATTTAAGAAATAACATCCAAGTACTAATCCAAGTATAACTGCAATAATAATTCCTAAAATAACAAACCACCTTAATCTAATACCCGATGTAAACATCATACAGAAATAAATTATAAAGTAAATCATAACCGCACCAGTATCAGGTTCTAAAAATGTTAAAATACTAGGAATTAAAACAACTATCAAAGTCTTTAAAATAAATATAAACTCTTCTTTAATACTAGGATGATCAGTTGTCTCTCTAAAATTAGAAATCATAACAGCAAGTACTAACATAATAAAAATCTTCATAAACTCACTAGGTTGAAAACTACCTATATAAGGAATAACAAACCAACACTTACTATTATTAATCTCAGGAGCAAAGAGTAGTAGTGATACTAATAAGATATTTCCTATAATATAGAAAAGCCAAGCATTCCTATACAAATAATCATTTTTAAGCTTAAAAAGAATTACAATTATAATAACTCCTACTAAATACCATATCGCTTGTTTTAAAGCTAAATTCCCATTATCAGGAGAAAGATAAGTCATCGCACTATATATAGTAGTAATACTTATAATAAAAAACAAAACAATAGGTATAACAATAGTTAAATCAATTTTCTGTCTTCTCTTCAAAACACCACGTCCTTTCATATCAAGTCATTACTATTATATCAAAAAAAAGTACATTTTATTATATAAAATACATAAAATGTAATAGGAGGGAAAACTATGAAACAATTACCACCCATTTTTAAAGTGAGTAATAATATAAGAGATACTAATCAAAAATATTTCTATGATAAAGGAAATAATAAAATAAAACCTAACGAAGTTAAAAAAAATATTGATAATAACTTATCAATAGAAGAAAAAATAAATAAAATTTTTAGAACTAAAGGTTATGCATTTAATATCCCTGTAGAAATTACTTTCTCTAATAAAACAGTTAATACCTATCTTGCCTTAAAGAAAAATGATTCTATCATAACATTAGATAATGAAGTAATTCCCATATCAACAATTACTAGATTAGAAATAAAAAGCCCATCGGACTAAAGATGGACTTTATTTTTTATACACCACTAACTAAGACATCAGGTAAACATTTAATAGCAGAAACACAATCTAAATTAATAGTAAAGAATGTACTAGTTAAAACATAAGGCTCACTACTACTAGTATCAGGATTTTGTGCTAACACTCTACAAGTACAACAATTACCCTCTAAATTTTCTAGTCTAAAGATAGAAGAAGTTCCATTAACTGAATCAAGAGTATAAGGAAAACTCCAACGACATCCTGTAGTACAGTTATATAAATTTATTGGTCTTGTGTTATAGCACACTAAACTAGGAGTAGGACCTAAATAAGGCTTATCACATCCTAGAACTTCGCAAGAATCATCTTTAGAATTTTGTAAGCAAAGAATAGTCTCTAAGATGGAAGTTAAGCAACTTTTATCATCACACATAAATTATCCTCCTTTTATAAATTATCAATAATAATATCATCCAAACAACTAACAACACAGATACAATCTAAATTAATAGTTATAAAATCATTTGTAGATAGGTATGTTCTATTAGAATCACTAGTATCAGGATTAGGTCTTAATACACGACATTTAACACAGCAATCATCAACAGACTCCACTCTAAAAACAGATGAAGTATTAGTATTACCATCTATTGTATAAGTAGTACTGAAGATATTACCAAATCTAGTATAGAAAGTAACTGGTCTTGTATTAAAACAAATAATATTAGGACTACTTCCTAAATAAGGTCTAGTACAAGACTCATCAAAACAATCACTACCTCCGGCATTTCTTTGTAATATATCAATAACCTTTAATAATTTACCTAAACAACAAGTATCTTTCTTTTCTTTCACTGTTTACACCACCTCTTATCTATTATCTAATATAGGTTATGAGACTAATAAATTTTTGTGTAGTTAATAACCTATAACTTCTATTATTAGTTTATGATACTATTCTTGATAATTTCCACTTTTATTTTTTTTACTAATAGAGTATAATTGTTAATAGGTGATAAAGATGAATTTATTAGATATTCAGTATATTATAATTATTGCCGTAATATTAATAATATTACTAGCAGTACTAAAAGCTAATAAGAAAGATGCTAATATTGATTTAAATAAACTAGTAGAGTATCTTGGTGGAAAAGATAATATTATCAGTACAGAATCTAAACTATCTAGGTTTATCGTAACACTAAAAGATACTTCTAAAGTTGATAAAGAATCAATCCAGAAATTAGGTGCTAAAGGTATAGTTGAGATTAATAATCAATTAAAGATTATCTTAGGACCTGAATCTAAACAATTAAAAAAATATATTGATGAACTAAAATAGGGCAAAGCTCTATTTTTTCTTTTTCTTTCCATTTTTCGACAAATTTCTACAAAACTATGACATATACTTATTTTAGAAAGAGGGAGAAATATGTCGTATATTGAAGTTATAATTGAAAGTATTATTTTACTACTTTGTCCATTAGCATTGTACCTATTATATACAATCTATAAAAAGAATCTATCTATAGAAGAAAAGGACTTAGGCTTTGAAATAGCAGTCATTTCATCATTATATTTTGTCTTAAGATATGGAACTTCTTGTTATAATGATTATCCTATTATTCTCTTTGATATTCCATTACTTATCTGTTATTACAAAAGAAAAATGTCTTTAGCAGTCTTTATATCATTAATATTAATTATTTATGAGACTCTATTCTTAGGCATTAATCCTTTATTCCTAGCCTTAGAATATAGTAGTTATTTAATAGTATATTCTCTACTAGTAAGAAGAAAACTAAAGCCTATTAGTGTTGTTAACTATTTTATTATTATTAAGAGTTTTATGCTATCTCTAGCTGTATTCTGGTTTATTAGTCCAGAAAAGACCTATTTATCAAACTTATTTTATATCTTTACTATTATAATAACTCTTTACTTTGTAACTAATATAATCATATCTATATTCGCTAAAGGAGAAACAATAGTAGAGTTACATAATGATTTACAAAATATTGAAAAAGAAAAAGAGTTAAGACGTTCTTTATTTAAAGTAACTCATGAAATAAAGAATCCTATCGCAGTTTGTAAAGGTTACTTAGATATGATAGATGTTAATGATAAGAAAAAAGTAAGGAAATATATTCCTATTATTAAAGATGAAATAACAAGGACTTTAATTCTTATGGATGACTTCTTGGATTATACTAAGATAAAGATAGAAAAAGAAGAGATGGATTTAGTTATGTTATTAGAAGATTTAGAAGACTATTTAAAAGATTTATTTAAGAAAAATGGTATTAAGTCAAAGTTCAATTTACCAGATGAAGATATTTATATAGAGGCAGACTATAATAGATTAAAACAAGTCTTTATTAATCTTTTAAAAAATGCTATTGAAGCGAAAGATAGTAGTAAAAAAGAAAATAAAATAAAAATAAGTTTAGAAAGTGATAATAATTTTATGAAAATAATAATTGAAGATAATGGGGTAGGTATGGATAAAGATACTCTAAATAGTGTTAGTGAAATGTTTTTTACAACTAAAAAGAAAGGTAGTGGACTAGGGGTAAGTCTTTCTAAAGAGATAATAGAACAACATAAAGGTACAATTGTGTATAATTCAGTAAAAGGAGAAGGAACAAGAGTAATAGTTACTTTACCTAAAGAGATAAATATGGCATAATATTATTGAAGTGATAGTATGTGGAATATAGAAGAAATAAAAAAAGATGTAAGAAGTAATTTATCTGATTATAGATATAATCATTCAATAAGAGTAATGGAAGAAGCGAAAAGACTAGCAGAACACTATAAAGCAGATATAGAGAAATGTATGCTCTCTAGCTTAACTCATGATATGTGTAAAGAGTTTACAGATAAGGAAAATGAAGATTTTATAAAGAAGTATAATTTACCAAAAGAGTTATTAAATGCTGAAAATAAAAACATAATTCATGGTTTTACCGCTTCTATTCTAGTTAAAGAAAAATATAACTTTACTAATGATATGGTTCTTGCTATTAGATATCATACTACAGGTTATCCTAATATGGATATACTTGCAAAGATTGTTTATTTAGCAGATAAAATAGAAAAAGGAAAAGATTATCCCGGTATTGAAGAAGAAAGATTTCTCGCTTATCAAGATATTGATAAAGCCATTATTTTGTGTTTAAGAAATCAAATAAAACATTTAAAAGAAAAGAATAAAGTTATAAATAAAATGGGATATGAGACACTAAAATCTTTAGAAGAAAATACTATTAATTGAAATATTTGTAAAATAATGCTACAATTTACTTAACTTGAAAGTGAGTGTGTTTATTATGAATGAAAATAAAGGTAAAGAAGTAATTAGTAATACTAATAACATTCAACCACAAACTTCTAAACCAGTTAAAGAAAATAAAGATATGAAAAAGAAATTAATGAGAATGATGCTAATAGTAGTAGGAATACTTGTAGTACTTTTAATTATTATTTTAATATTCTCTTTAGTAACTGGTGGTAATAAAACATATGAAGAAATAGAAGAAGAACTAAAAAATGCCGCTATAGAGTATTATGATGTTCAAAGTGGTCTTTTACCTCAAGAAGAGGGAGAAACAGTTACTGTAAGAGCCAGTACTCTAGCAGATGCAGAGCTTATGAAACCTTTAAGTGAATTAAGAGAAGGTGAAAGTTGTAGTGGTAGAGTAGAAGTTACTAAAGTAGGAGATAATATAGTTTATACACCATATTTAGACTGTGGAGATAACTATACTACTAAAGAATTATATAAAGCAGTATTAGAACAAGGAATAGTAACTTCAGGTAACGGTTTATATGATTTAAACGGAGAGAAAGTTTATAGAGGAGACGAAGTTAATAATTATGTCCAATTAGACAATGCTGTATTTAGAATAGTTAAAGTAACTTCTGATAATAAACTTCTATTAATATTAAATGAATTGGACTCAAATATGTCTACTTATTATGATGATAGATATAATCAAGATAGATTATCTAATAGCGGATTTAATGATTATAGAATTAGTAGAATTTATCAGTATTTAGATGATTTATATAATAATAAACAAGATTACAGCTTGTTAAGTAATAGTGATAAAGGAAAATTAACACCATTCAATTTATGTGTTGGTAAAAGATCACTTACAGAAACTATTAATAATAATAGTATAGAATGTTCTGATGTTTTAGAAAATCAAATGATAGGACTTTTGACAGTAAGTGATTATATGAATGCCTCACTAGATACTAATTGTAGAGCGACTACAGATAAAAGTTGTCAAAACTATAATTATTTAAAACTAAGTGGTACAGATTGGTGGTTAGTAACTGGAAGTTCGCTAAATAGTTATGAAGTATATTCTGTTAGAAGTAGTGGTTATTTATATGAGACTAATGCTTCTAGTTATAAAAAAGTAAGACCAACTATTATGCTAAACAGTAATGTTATGATTAAATCAGGTAATGGTAGTGAGTCTAATCCATTCATTTTGAAATAAGAAAGAAGGAAAACATGAAAATAAAGTTGAATGAAATTTTTAGGACAATTACTCAAGGTAGACATTATCATATTAATCGTACTTTTACATTACCTAAAAAGAATAAAGAACCTATAACACCTCAAACAAGTAATAGGGAAATAAGGATGAATTCAAATTCTAGGACAATTCAACTAGCTGTACGTTATCGTCTTAATTCTGTTTATTATAGATTACATAAAAAGAAAAAAGATTCCATTATATGCCAAAAAGATGATAATAATAATGTAGAAGAACAAAAAGCATATATTAAGAAAAAAAATTTTTATTATAAGTCTAGTTATATTGATTCAATTGAGTTTTAAAATAGAAAGAAGGTAAAAAAAATGAGAAAACTATGTTTACAATATGTTACCTGGGGGGGCAGTTAAATAGTAATCTAGTTACTTTCTTTCATAGTGTAAGAAGAATAGAGTAAGAGAATTATTCTATTCTTTTTTGTGTGTAATAATTAAAGGAGGAAGAGATTATGGAGAAGAAAAATAAGAAAGCAACTATAATAATTATAAGCATAATGATAGTAATAATATTGGCACTTGCAATAACATTTGCATACTTTTCTACACAGTTAAATGGAATGGAAGGTATAGTAAAAGTAGGGGGCATTAGACTTAGTACTTGATGAAACAAGTGAAGGGATAAGTTTAGATAATGCCATAGGCATAAGTGATAATGAAGGATTATCATTAGAAGGTTCAACTTTTAAATTAATAAATAATGGGAGTAAAGCAGTAGATTATACAATATATTTAGATGATAATACTATAAGTGATACTGATACTAGAATAGATGATAAGTATTTAAAGTATAATCTAGCTAAGAATGGAGAAAACAGTGGAGCGAAGCTTTTAACATCAATTGGTTCTAACCCTAATAGAATATTAGATAGTGGAACAATAGAAGGTAAAAGTACAAATGAATATAGTTTAAGTTTATGGATAACAGATGAGGTAGATGGAAATTATAGTGGTCAAGTATTTAGTGGTAAGTTAAGAGTGGAAGTTAGTCAAGAAAGAAAAACAATTGCAGAAGTACTTATTGCAGATAGTGCAAACAATATAAATACAGATAATCCTGATCAAATATTTATAACGGGAAATAATCCAAATAATTATATTTGGTATAGTGGTAAATTATGGAGAGCGGTATCAATAGATACAAGTGATAATAGTGTTAAATTAGTAACACAGTGGAATATAAGCACAATTTCATATGATGATAATAGTAGTGCTTTTGAAGGAAGCAATATGGAGATGTGGTTAAATGATACAACAGTAGATGGCTTTTTGGGTAATTTAAGAAACCCTGATAAATTTATAAAGATGGATAATAAATGGAATGCTAGTATGATGACAGATACAAGTAAACCACCGAGTGAATCAGAAGGCGGAATAATAGTAGAAGATTCAGTCGGACTATTAAATGTTTATGAATATAATATGAGTGGTGCAAGAGATGGATATTTAAATAATAGTCTTTATTGGTGGACTATTACAGCAAATAATTCCTCAGCTAATTATATAGTTAATTATGATGGATCTATTGGGACATCTGGAGTTACAAATGCTTATGGAATAAGGCCGGTGGTAAATTTGAAACCTGATATTAAAATAGTAGCAGGAGATGGAACAGAAGATAGCCCTTATAGATTAATGGGAGATAATGATAATAATTTATCAGGAACAAAGTTAAATACAAGATATAGTGGAGAATATATAAGTTTTGGAACAGGGGAAAATAATTTATATAGAATAGTAAGTCATGAGACTGATGGGTTAACAAAAATAACAAGTGCAGAGCCTTTAAAAGAAAATGGCAATTATAAATTTATTGCTTTTGGTGGTAGTACACAATATTATTCAAGTAATAATATGATTGGAAGTTTTTTAAATGGTGAATATCTAGATAGTGGTTATTATTTGACTAGTGAACAAGAAAACATGATAGAAGATAATACAACGTGGTATTTAGGAACAGTAAGAAATGGTAGTTCTTATAGATTAGCAAAATATACAGATGCTAATATGAGTGCTTTAACTTCTAATACAACAAATGCTAAAGTAGGATTGTTACGATTAGGAGAATTAATGGCCGGACAATGCGATAGAAAAGCAAGTTTTTGGCTTTTAACTAATAATGGTGCTTATGTTAAATATCTTGATATACATTCTGGTATATATGATGCATATCCACAAACTTTATATAGCATTAAACCAACACTAAACTTAAAATCAAACGTCATAATTACATCAGGTGATGGGACCTTACAAAATCCATTTGAGATTGAACTAGCAAGCTAAGAAGAGATTAAAGTTTCTCTTCTTTTTTGTATAAATATTATTTTTTAGAACAGTATATTATTAGGTGATAATATGACTAATAAAAAATATGATGCTTTAGTAAAGAAACATACTCCTAAAGAAAATAAAGCAAAATATGCCTTAATTGCCTTTCTAGTAGGAGGTACTTTAGGACTTTTTGGAGAAGTTTTAATTAGACTTTATATAATGTTATTTGATGTATCTCGTAATGATGCTTCTACTTATATGATTATAACCTTTATCTTCTTTGCATCTCTTTTTACAGCCTTAGGCTTCTTTGATAAGTTAGTAGCAAAAGCTAAAGCAGGTCTTTTAATACCAATAACAGGTTTCGCTCATTCTATGACTAGTGCCGCCCTAGATTATAAAAATGAAGGACCAATCTTTGGTGTTGGTAGTAATGTCTTTAAACTAGCAGGATCAGTTATCTTCTATGGAGTAGTATCCGCCTGGTTCTTTGGACTTATTAGATATTTATGGGAGGTTTTATCATGATACTAAATTTTAGAAATGTATACTTAGATAATGCAAGTACTGTTTGTGGTCCTTATGAAGCGAAAGGACCACTATCAAAAAACTTTGATAAGAAATATACTGATGATTTATATTGTAAAGAAAAGTCTTTCGAAAAAGCTGAAATAAGATTACTTGAAGATAGTATAAAGATACTACTAAAAAAGACTAAACTAACTTCTAAAGATATTGATTTAGTAATTGCAGGTGATCTCTTAAATCAAATAACATCATCATGCTATGGAGCCTTAAATCTAAAAAGTCCATTTCTTGGAATCTATACAGCATGTGCTACTAGTATAGAAGGCTTATTAATAGGAGCGACTTTTATCGATAGTGGTAAAGTAAATAATGCTTTAATATCTTGTTCATCTCATAATATGTCAAGTGAAAAACAATTTAGAAATCCTACTGAATATGGTTCTCCTAAACCTATGACTGCAACCTTTACTGCAACTGGAGGTGCTAGTGCCCTTTTATCTAATAAACCTAGTAAAATAAGAGTTGTTAATGGCCTTATTGGAACAATAGTAGATTTTAATCAAAAAGATGCCTTTAATATGGGAGCAGCTATGGCAGGAGCAGCAGCTGATACCCTTTATAAGTACTTAACAGAAACTAATACTAAGGCAAGTGACTATGATTTAATACTTACAGGAGACTTAGGTAAATATGGTAAAGAAATACTAAAAGACTTAATGCTTAATGAATATAATATAGATTTATCTAAAAACTATAATGACTGTGGAACAATGCTCTATGATTTAGAAGAACAAAAAGAAGTAATGGCAGGAGGAAGTGGTCCTGTATGTTCTGCTTTAGTTAATTACAGTACTATTTTAAAAAATCTTATGAATAACAAATATAAGAAAGTCTTACTAATCGCAACAGGAGCCTTATTTTCTCCAATAATGCTTTATCAAAAAGAAAATATTCTATCTATTGCCAATTTAATATGTTTGGAGGCGATATAATGTACTTTATTAATTCATTCTTATTCTGTGGAATAGTTTGTTTAATCGCAGAGTTAATACTAGATAATACTAAACTAACTCCAGGCCATATAACCGCTATCTTTGTATGTGTAGGTTCAGCCCTTGATGCTTTTTCTATCTATGACTTCTTTATTGCAAAAGTAGGAGGAGGAGCCTTACTTCCTATTACAAGCTTTGGTCATTCTCTAATTCATGGAGCCTTACTTGCCGCTGAATCTCATGGCATAATAGGGTTGTTAATGGGTGTCTTTGATCTTACTGCAGCCGGAATAACTGCAGCGATTATCTTTACCTTTGTCTTTACCTTAATTTTTAAAGCAAAAGATTAGAAATAGTAAATAATAATAGTAGGAGGTACTAATTATGAAGATACTCTTAATACTATTATTATTTTTTTCTTGGGTAAATGTTTCTGCCAAAACTATAACTACACCTTATCTAAAGGTAGGAGAAGTTAATGCTTCTTATCAAGCTAAGGATAATGAGAAAATAGAGAAAGTTACTTACTATAAACAGGAAAAGATAGATAAAGAGTTTAAATATTTAGAAGAATGTAATCTTGAATATCCTCTTAAAAGTAATGAAGTAACTTATGGAGAATATACTAACTATAGTAAAGAAAAACTTAATGATAAAAGACTAGACGAAGATATTAAAACTATCTATTATTATAAAGAATTAAAGAAAATAGATAACTTAACTATTAGTAATATAGATAATCTTTTAATTACAAAGATAACTTTAAAATATAAAGATAAAACTATTTATGAAGATAATAACTACAATATTAAATTATCTAAAAAATATAGTCCTGAGTTTCTAGAGTTAGAAGTAACATGCTTTTTAAATCAAGAAGATAGAAAAGGAAGCTTTGTAATAGAAAATTCTAATTATATTAAAGATAAAATAACTATAACTAAAAAAGGCTATAGTAAGATAAAACTTAAGTTAATAAATCATTTAACTAAGACTCTTTATGATGGAAAAGTCTTAAATAACTCTAATATAGAAGATAAATTTTATATAAAAGTTATTTCTAAAGAAAAGTTATATCGTTACCGTAAGAAGTATTATAAGTGTTATAAAGATGATAGTATAACTGATACTTCAGTTCATAATGGTTATAGAGTAGTAGATACTATTAATAAGTATTATCTATATAGAAAGGAGACAATAGAAGTATATGATGATATAACACTCTCTAATTACTTAGATTTATCTAAGGTAATAAAGGAAAGCACTATTCCTCTTAGTAAGTTAGAGTTTAACTATTCTAATACTTGTTCTAAAACTATTTTAACTATTAAATATCAAGTTTTTAAAGAAAATATAGATATTACTTTTGATTGTAGTGATTATCCTAAAAGTAAAGTACATAAAGGTAAAACTAAGTCTCTTACAAGAGGAATATTTGGTATTTTGTTTAAAACGTTAATCTTTGCGAATTTTGTAGGTTGAAATTAATAACTACTTCTGTCGAAAGCCTTGTTAATTAAGTAAATTTTATTTATTCTTAAGACAAGAAAGGATAGATACTATGACAGAAGAAGCTTTAAGATATGTTGGTTTAGTTAGAAATATTACTAGTAAGTATAACTTTAGAAGTGATTATGATGATTTATTTCAAGCAGGAATGTTAGGATTACAAACTGCATTACAAAAGTATGATGCAAAAAGGGAGACAAGCTTTACAGATTATGCTTATTTGTGGATAAAAGGAGAGGTCTTAAAAGCCATAAATAATGATTACGGAATTCATGTCTCGACTGATACTTATAAGTTAAGTAAAGAGATTAAAGAAACAAGAGAATATTTATCTCAAAACTTAGGAAGAGAACCTACTACTTTTGAAATTTCTTATATGCTAGGAGAGCCTGAAGAAAAAATAGTAAGTGTTATGAATGCTATTACAACTCCTTATAGTCTAGATAATAGTTTTCTAGATGATGACTATAATTTATATAATAAAATCGCTCTTATTGAAAAAGGTTATGATGTAGGAGTATTAGATTTAAAAGAAGCGATTAATGGACTTGAAGAAAGTGAAAGAGAATTAATAATGTCAAGATACTATCAAGATATGACCCAAAAAGAAACAGCAGAGTCTCTTGGTATGTCTCAAGTTCAAGTAAGTAGAAAGGAGAGTAAGATATTAGAAAAGCTTAGAACAAAAATTTTTTAAAAAAGTATGAATTTTGTAAATTGGTCCTAATTTCTAGGGCCAATTTTGCATTTTTCCCTGGTGAATTTATTAAATTGACCCATGTTTTTGTAGTGAATTTGCAAAATCTTCTTTTTGCATTAATTTTCCTTCCATGCTAGAGTTGTAGGCATCTACGTAGAAAAATTAAAAATTATAGGAGGTTATTAATGAAAAAAGAAGAAAAGAAAAAGAAAAAATTCATTAGTCTTTTATCAGATACTACATTTAAACATTTCTTTAAAATAGAAGATTATAAAGAGTTCTTTAATACTATTATTAGACCATATACAAATATGGATATTAGTGAAT
>CASEWH010000058.1 GCA_949291575.1 uncultured bacterium | reverse complement strand
TTCTTTTAATTCTAGTCTTAACTTTATTATTTATTCTAATAACAAGTTTATTATTCTTTAAAATAAATCTATATCCTATAAAAGTAATACCTTCACTAAGTTTATAAATATTTGTCTTCTTATTAAGTTCTAACTTTTCCTTTAAGAGTTCTTTTTCTATAACCATCTTAATATATTTTAATCTATCTTTATCATAATCAAAAATAATACCATCGTCCATATAACGAATATAATATTTACAACCTAACTTTTCTTTTATTAAATGATCTATTCTATTAAGATAGAAAATAGCCAAAATCTGACTAGTAACATTACCAATAGCAAGACCTTTATGATAATTATATCTAGGTACTTTTAAAAGTTCACATTTATGATAACTAGATAAATCTTTCTTTAATTCTCTATTTATAATAGTATCTATTTCTCTATTAACATAAGCAAGATTAGAACTATATATAATATCTTTTAATAAAGACATAATGTCTTTATCTACAAAAATTTTCTCTAACTTAGATAGTAATATATCATGATCTATATTATAAAAATATTTTTTTATATCGAACTTAAGAACATATACCTCCCTACCTTCTCTTTTTAATTTCATAATATATTTCTTACACAAATTAAAGGCATGTTTACTACCCATATCTTTTCTAGTAGCAGTATTACTATCTATAAGTCTAGGTTCAAGTGCAGGTTTTAATATATATTCACTAACCATTTGATTAACTATTTTATCAGTTAAATTTTCACTCATAATAACTCTATATTTAGGATCTTTAATTAAAAAGATATTATATTTACCATGATGATATTTAAAATCTTTTAAAGAGTTATAAATACTAACAAGATTACTTGCTAAAAATAAGTTATACTTAAATAATTTATCTTTATGTTCAGTATTTTTAACTATAAGTTTATAACTATCTAGTATTTTATTATAATCAACTAAAGTATCATAACTAACATAACTCTTTTTCATTCTTTAATACTCCATAAGCAAGTTTTCTAATAATAATAACATCATCAACTAAGTCTTTATATTTTTTAAAACTAATTATTTTATTTAAGTATAAATATTCAAAATAATAATCAACCATAGAAAGACTAACTATAAAGTCTTTTATATGTTTTTCTCTAATTCTATTACTATCTTTATTTACTATATATAAATTAAGTAATCTAATAAGATTAAATAATTCTTCTTGTAAGTTTTTCTTTAAAACTACTTCACTCTTAGGAAAGTTTCTTGAAAACTCTACTACATCACTAACAAGAATTTTAGTATTTTTCATTATTTTAAATGAATCATTCTTCTCCATAACTGCAACACTCCTTAATATATTTCTTACTTTTATTTTTTAATTTTAAGTAATCACTACATTTACTACAATAATATTCTCTTATCTTAGGACCAACTACTGCAATATTAAAGTGATACTTTTCTTTAAGTACTAACAAATCATCTAATAGAGATTTATCAAGTATAATTTCATCACAATATTTTATTTTAAAAAGATATGCCACTATCTTAGCATCAATATCATAAGTTATAAGTTTATCTTTATTTTTAATAAGTAATAAATACTTAGCATAATCTCTTTTATAATAATTATATTTGTTTAAAGGTGTTCTTTTCTTCATACTAACTCCAAAAAAGAAGTAATACATAAAAACATACTACTTCTTACTATCAAATTATTTTAATATAGGGATAGTTCAAGAACTTTATTCTAAGTCCATGAACATCTATATTATATATTTAGGGCAAAGCCCTGGGAATTAAACTTGTTTCCATTATTACTTCCTCTATTTGTAAGCCTTAGCCAACAAAACTCGGTGACACTAGATAATTCTAGCCTTAGTAGGAATCTGGACGGACAGCGTTGTTGTTATCTACATTGTTGTTATTGAGGTTATCAAACTCATTCCATACATTAGCATTACCATTATTGAAATCGGCCGGCGAAACCAAAAAGACCGAAACGTAGCCACAAAAGAAAGGGTAACACCAAAGAAAGAGCACGTCACTTACAGTTTAATCCCCGAGGCAAATGAGGAGTCATTTGCCTCATTCTACCTAAGAAATCACATAGGCATTTTCAGCAGTTCCATCTCCAGACGTAAACCCGTTTTCAGTGGTCACATTGATAACTGGACGGACAGCGCTGCCGTAATCTACACCGTCGATATTGAGGTAAGCAAACTCAGCCCAATCAGTAGCACCACCAAGAGTGAAAACGGCCGGCGTCATTGTCCAATAATACATTCCAGAATCACCAGGATTTAAATAACTATTACCTACTACATATGTGCTTTCACCTGCTAAAGCAAGTTCATCTGCTGTTATTAATCCTGCTTTTAATCTATAAGAACCTCCATATGTCTCTTCTGTTGCAGGACAACTTAATGTCGGTGCATTATTCCCTGGACTATTTTTCTGAAAATTTGCCAATCTATCCCCCATGCTTGAATACATATAAACATTAGTTAAACCTCCAAACATTGCTTCTGATACATCATATTCACTCGCTAATTTATATCCACTACTATCACTACAAAATCTTCCGCCTAATACCTTACTATCATAACTACTACTTCCTAAGGTATTTTTATACCAAGTATCTACTTCTTTCTTTATAAAACTATCTACCCCATTATCATATGTATATCCACTATATTTAGGGTTATCAAACTCTAAAGTATATGGGCTTACTCCTACTGCATATGAATTTTCTATATCATATCTTGTTCCGGTTGGTGTTGTACTTGTTCCATTATAGATTAATCTTAAACTGCCATCCCCATTTACTCTTATTATCTTCCAGTACATCTTATCTCCTTTTGATGCTAATTTATACGGAGTACACATATCATCTAAACCATCTTTATCATCTCTACAACTCTCTAAACTTTGATAAACTCCATACTGTGGTTCTCCATAAACATATACATAATAATCTTCTTTATATTCTCCAAATTGAACATTATTATTATCTACTGCTCCTCTATAATAATAACTAACACCATCTTCATCATTCATACTATATAGTCCATTAGTCACTTGACTTGGTTCACTTCCATATTGAGGACCTTCCTCTGTAATTGATGCTATATAACTTCCATTACTTGCATAATTAAACATATTAGTTGTTTCTTCTTGTAACTCATTATCTTCAAGTATCTCTTGTGTAGTTAATGGAACATACTTATCTCCTGCTTTTCCATATACATTTATTCTTACACTAAATGTTAATCCTCCTCCATCTCCCTGGGGATTATAACTCTCATCTACATACATTCTTAACCTATAGTTATTACTTTCACTACTATTCATACTACTTGTATATAAACTCATCTGATTTACTGGTCTTCCTGTATAATCATTAGCACTTGTCTCTTCATTATATGTCTCAGGTACCATTAAAGCTTCTTCACTACCATCATCTGTTAATCTAGTTAGATATAACTTTATATATTCTCCACCTATAGTAT
>CASEWH010000057.1 GCA_949291575.1 uncultured bacterium | reverse complement strand
AAGCTTCTAATATGTTTTCTTTAAATTCATCTGGTAAATATAATTTTTCAAAATCTGATACAATAAGCATCTTATCAAATAATGCAAAAAGTTCATAATTATATTTATCATCACGATAATCAAAGTCTTCACCTTTCGCTACTTTCTTTAAGAATTTAATTTCTCTTACTGTACATAAATCTATTATATTATTATAATCACTATAAAACTCAGTAATAACTTCAAACATTTTCTTTTTAGTAACTTTATCATAAGCTTTATAATCATCTATAATCCTACTATACAAATCATATACAAATTCCTTCTTATAACCTACATCCAATACTTTCATAACATATCACCTCTTTTTTGCCCATATTATATCACTATTTATACAAAATATCTATATCAACATAACCATTGATACCATCAATAACTCCATCTTGACATAACTGCCACATCATATAATCTTTATCATAATCAGTTTGATCTGTATAATGAGCAAGCCACACTTTATTAGTATTATATTTCCAAATAGCATTTAAATAGTTCTTACTACCATAAAGCATAGTATCATAACCTTTATCTTCTAAAGTAGAAAAATATGACTCTGCTACTTCATTTAACTGATATAAACTGAGATTCATATTATTAAATGATGAAAAACTCTCAAAATCAAAAGCTATAGGTAAAGTGATATCATAATCTTTTATCTGTTTAATTACCCATTCTGCCTGTTTTCTCGCTTCCTTCTTACTGTCAGCATATGAATAAAAGTAAATACCAACTTTTAAATCATTATCTAATGCTTTTCCAATATTTCTTTTAAAGTAAGGATCAAGAAGATACTCTCCACCTACACCATTTTGATGCCCTACACGAATAATAACAAACTCAGCTCCAGCCTCCTTTACTTTAGAAAAATCTATCGCTCCTTGCCACTTAGAAACATCAATACCAACTAAAGTATCATCAGTTTTATGCTCCTCTAATATAGCATTAAAATCAGTATAAGTAACTTCACTACTACTTCCACCACTGGTTATACTCCTAGGTTCATAAACATTTAAATTAAAGTCAACACTTTCTTTATTACCACTACTATCTTCTGCTTCATAAACCAAAGAATAATTCCCTGCTGTATTTAAATCATAATCACCTGTTATTTTACAACTAGGATTACTATCATAATTATCAGCACAAAGTATCTCATCTTCTAAACTAACATCATCACCAACTCTAACACTATAACTATTAGATAACCATATTAAAGGTTCTTCTAAATCTTTAACCTCAACTTCAAAAGTACCCTTTCTTTTTCTATTCTCACTATTTAAATAAATAAACTCAACTTCTACGGTACCTAACAGAGTAGTATCTATTTTATTGTTATCTACTACTTTACCATCTATATCTTTAATAAAATCTTTAACTTTTACATCACTATAAACATTAACAGTTAAATCATCATTTAACGTAAAACCACTATTATCAACAACAATTCTCACATTAAAATAAATTATTAAAGAAATAATTAAGATAGCAACAATAACAATAGAAGATATTATAATTATTTTCTTTTTCACAGGAAGCATCACCTCATTAACTTTTTCTTATCTTTATTATATCATCTTTTTCTAACTCTCCAATAAGTAAAGATGAATTTACATTATGTTTCATAGAGTTACTTATAACTTCACTCTCACTATAATTAGCATAACAATACTTACAAAAATGCTTACAAGAATTATAATACCCAATATCAATCATTTCTACACAATTACAAAGATTACCTTTTCTAATCCTACTTTTCTTAAATTTATCTTTACCAGTAAGTCTTTTAGCAAGTTCTACTCCTAAACAGTCTCCCTTAATAAACCCATACTCTACAAGATTTTCTTTTTCAAAACAAGTTTGTACTGTCATATTATAACTACTTGCAATAGAACTAAAAGATGTTCCTATTTGTTTTAAGTCATCACTAGTAAAAGGTTTAACTCTTAAAACCCCCATATTCTTTCTTACATTTTTATAATCATCTATAAAAGAAACAATAATATGTTTAACATCCCCATTAAGTAAACTACAAAGTCTATCAAATGCTTTAATATGATAATCTAAATTATACTTATCACTTAAAAATATAGGATCATATCTAACATAAATATTATCACTACCAATAATCTTAGATATTTCTATAACACTTTCAATTATCTTATCTTTATCTAATACATTAGGTTCAATATCTCTTTTATAAGGAGTAATCGTAACATTAAATAATATAGGCTTATTTATCTCTTTTAAGTAAGGAACAATAGGTCTAGGATTCTTAGTACAAAAATAGATTAAATCTACATCATTAAAGTATATTCTACTAACCTGCTTCTTATAAAAAGGATTTCTAACATCAACATATCCTTCTTCTAATCTATTCATAAACCAAGGAGTATAGAAAGCTACTATATCACATCTACCACTTACAAAAAGAATCATAAATATCACTACCTTAACCCCTTTAATACTACGAAAATTCGTAACTAATTTATTACATTTTCATCTTGATATATAGAATTAAATCTGATACTATATTTATAAGGAACATTTAATAGTTGGGTGAGGCCTCAGAAAGGAGGCTAATATATGAACAAGAAAGATTGTTTAATTTCTTCTTTAGTAATTATATTATTTCTTCAAAACCTTATATTTCTATTTATAACACTTGCTTTAATATAGAAGAAGCCACCTAACTCAGCAACGATTTAGGTGGTTCTCGACACAATTATATTATTCGAGGCCACTCAACATGCTATTATTAAGTGTTCCTCTTTTTATATTGTATGAAAATTTTTCTTACATATACATCATATCATAATTATTACATTTATGCAAATCTATATTTTTAAAATTCTACATATCTATTAGTATTATAAATATTACCATCTACTTCTACATAAATAGAATATTTTCCACTAAGGCCATCTTCATTAATATATTTAGTAACACTAATACCTTCCTTAGTTTCTTCTTCTGTAAATATATCAACACATAAAGCAGTATAAGGTCTTTTACTTATAGAAACATTATAAATATTCTTAGTACCATTTTTATAGAGAATAACATTAACATCAGTACCTCTTTTAAACTTACCAGTAAATACTAATCTATCAACTTCTTTAGTAATACTAATATTATGTTCTTCTTCTATATCTTTAAAATCTTTACTATTCAAGATAAATCCTAACTCACTATTAGTAACTTCAGTCTCACCTAAACTACCAACCCTTTCTGCTTTACTTAACTTAAAACTTTCATTCTCTGGATATAAGCTCATCTTTTCAACTCTATAGTTATTAGTAGGTAAAACTATTTCAAAGATAACCTCACCATCTTTATACTCAACAGTATCACTAACTAAACGGTCTGCCCCACTAATTCCAGCCGGTTGATTAGAGTTCTTTCCATCTACATAAACAATACCACCAGAATGAATTATATAATGCTCACTATCTATATAATCAACATCAGATATATATGGAGAATAAAACTCACTACCACGTTCTTTACCATATTCAAATACTTGTTCAATAGTCATTTTATCTGTATCTATCTTATACATAACCCCACGAGAATAACTGTCTTCTGCAGGAACATATTCATCTTCATTCTTAGATTTATTATTACCATTATCAAAGATAAATACATAACCTTCTGGAGTAATCATCGCTGCATGTTGACTCCATTGCCATTCAAAATCATCTCCAACAGGTGTAAAGAAATACTTCTGATATTCTTCACTCCAGTTAGTAGGATCTCCTATTATCCAGTTCAAATCACCACTATCATAATCTATATTAATAACAGCATCTTGATGTCTACCAGATAAAGTTATAGAATTAGTATCTTCATCATACCAGACAGAATTATTATGGAACCAATCATACTCTATCCAGTTTTCACTCTTACCATCTTCCATATTTAAAATATCTTTTAAATCAAAAGTCTTAACAACTTCACCAGTATCTCTATCAAGTTCTACAATATAATCTTCTACAGTACCTTCACCACTAGTAAAATCATCACTAGCGACTAACAAATTACCATTAGGCATCTCGAAATAATCATGATGATAACCACCAGGTAAACTATACTCTTTATATATTTTACCTAACATATCCATCTCATATAAACCAGTCATATAATAAGGACTATTAACTAATCTTTCTGTACTTAGCATCATATGTCCATTATCAAGTCTATTAACCTCCCAAATGGAATTAATAGTTAAATACCATCTAACATCACCATTTACATCATATGCACACGTATAACCACCACTAGATGGTGTAAAGAAATATAAATCATTATTTAACTCATCTTTATCTGCATCAACAGAAGTAGGTAAAATAAAGTCATCTGGTAAAGCTTCAGTAGTAATTGTAAATTCTTTACTTACATCACCATATTCTACAACTACAGTATTATCTCTATCAGGATAAAGACCATATATAGGTAAATAATGTTCCGTACCTTCATCAAAAGTATATTCATAAGTTGTAAGTTCATCATCACCTTCTATAGTAACTTTTGGACTAACGGACATCTCAGTCTTAAAGATAATCAATGCTGTTAAAGGTGAAATCTCATAAGGATTAACTATTACAGCAGCATTATCAATATCTTTCAACTCTGTAGGAAAGTCCTCCTCTAATTTACTTTCCTTTTCAATTAAACTACTAACAACTTTCACCTCTTTATTATTAGTACTTAAATTATTAAAAACAAGTAAGCAACCAACAACAAGTATTAAAATAATAACAACAATTATAATAACAATTTTCTTTTTATTCATAATGTCTCCTCCATTCACTTTTATTTTACTTTATAAAACTATAGTAAGTAAATAAAACACTAGTTGAAAAAACTCAACTATTAGTTGAGTCAAAACAATCATCATTAAAACTTAAAGGAACTTCATAAGTAATAGTCTTATCATCAAGACTAGTAGCTTTTATCTCTAATACTAGCTGGTTATTTTTAAATATTTTACAACTACTAGCATAATCATCAACTGTAAAATCAACACTATTAAGTAAACCAGAAAGAGTATCTACATCACTATTATCACTTTCACAACTACTAATCTTTGTCTTAGCATCTCCATTAACATCATAAAGATTACAACTTAAACTTTTATATTCAGTATCATCATCACTATTATTATAATTAATACTAGATATATAAATAGAAGACTTATCAGGAGAAAAAGCTAAAACACCACTAACATCAAAATCATTAGAATCAGTCTCTAATACTTTAAACTCATAAGTTTCTTTATGTACGACAAAAAATACAAAAATACCAACCACACAAATACCTAAAACTGTTATTGGAATAAATATTTTCTTATTTAATTTTTTCTTGTTCTTAACACTTCCCTCTAATAGTTCATCTATATTAACATTAAATAACTCACTAATAGTTTTTAGGATAGCAATATCAGGAATACTCTTACCATTCTCCCATTTACTAACCGCTTGATAAGTAACACCTAACTTTTTAGCAAGTTCATCCTGTGTTAAGTTATTATCTTTTCTAAGTTTCTTTATAAATTTACCAATTTTCTCTTGATCCATTAGCATCCTCCTAACTTCTAATAACAATACCATCTAAATTACATATATAAGCATTAGGCATACCATAAAGATAATAGCACTACCTCATATTAGCAAAGAAATCATTGTTCTTTATTCATAAACAAAACCTCTAACCATTTTGATTTTTACTAAACATTTCTTTTTTATAATACAAAGTTCTGAGCTTATCTAACCCTAACTCATCATACTTTATATTAAATCCATATAAATTTAAATCGTCAAGTAATTTTTTTCTTTGTTCTTCCAAAGGTAAATCATAATATAACGGATTATCATAATAAACCAGCAAGCCGATATCTTTAATTTCTTGTAATTGTATCTTACTACTCATACCATCTTTCACATAATGATAATCTTTCTTTTTAGTATCAAAAATTCTTTTATATCCATATTTTAATAAACTATCTTCAAAATTATCTAAGTCATAAGAAGATATCTCTTTAATATCAATATCATCTAAAAGTTTATTTTGAACTACAAATTTACTATCATTACAACTTCTTAGTCTAATACAAGAATTTTTAATTTCATTCTCACTCATACCATCAAAATTTTTATTAGTATAGTATATATCGTATGTATCAACAGTAAAATCATTTTTAAATCCATATTGTTTCAACATATTATCATAATATTTTAAATCTTTATTTAATTTAATACCAACTTCTACTATCACATACACACCTTCTCTAAAATACTTTATCAATATTAACTAACTTTTTATCATCAAACTCTAATTTAAAAGTAGTACAATTAAATACATTATCTTCTAATATAATTTTACCATTAAACATCACATATTTATCTACTAAATTAACATCACACCACTGTTTTAATAACCAAAGAATTGCACTACCGTGCGAAACAATAACAACTCTTTTATCTTTATATTTATCTATAACATCAATTAAAGCCTTATATACTCTTTCTCTTACTTCTTTTTGGCTCTCCCCATCTCCTACTTTATAATTCTCATCATTATTTTGTCTTAAACCGAAACCACTAGGTAACTCATCCCAAGAATTAATCCCAAACTTTCTTTCTCCAAAAGCTGAATTAACTATTAAGGTTACATTATTAGCATTAGATATATATTTAGCAGTTGACATCGCTCTAACATAATTACTAGAAATAACAACATCTATATTTTGAAGTTCACTTTCTTTACTTATATTAGATGCTAACTCTTCTCCTTCAATAGATAAAGGCATCTTTTCATTTTGTAACTGTAAGCTTTCATTATTATAAACATTATTTATATTTTTAAATGCTATAGAGTGTCTCATTAAATAAATAGTTGTCATTAAACATCACTTTCTTCCTATAAATAATTATATCACACCAAAAGAAAAACTATCTACATTTTCGTAATAGCATTTCTATCTTCTCTCTTTATAAATCATCTAAATAACAATAAGACTATTCCCGAGTTTGTCAGTTGTTTTAGGACAAAAGAAAACACTAGCCCTTATTTTATAAGCATTTTATAACTTTTTGGACCAGTATTAAATTTAAGTCACATAAAATAGCCAGCTTTTATTAAAATTATCCTAATTCTATAAATTTAATTTATCTTTTTATTGTTTCTTTTATAGAGCCTACATCAATGTTTATATAATCTTTATCAATGTATAAATTTCCTTTAAAAAAATCATCATTGCCATAATATTCACAATATATTTGATAATCTTCTATCTCATCATAATAGTCAATAATATAATTAGCCAAATTAACCAAGTAATTTCTAAGTTCTTCTTTTAAATCATTACCAACTAATTCATTTTTATTGATTGTTATTTTCATCTTATGTTTTAACTGATAGTCAATAATAAGATTATAAAATTCTTTTTTATCAGGTATTCTACCATATCCATTAGGTAATATTTTTTCAATTTCTCCCCCTGATGCATAATGATCAGACATTTCAACTTCAACGTTTAAGTTTTTCTTTTTTAAATAATCAAAAAAAGTATTCATTTTGATATTACCATCTACACGAAAATCATCATCCTCAAATTCATTATAATAATATTTAAATAAAAACCAATCACTAGAAGAATTTCTTAAAATTTTTCTCTCATTATCTACATCGAGTTCAACATGAAATTCTATATTTGATTGTTTATATAAAACGTTAACATCATAATATTCTAAATTATTAGTTGCAACCAATCCATTAGCAGAAAATTTTCTATCAATATCTAAAATTTCAAAATCACTAGTGCCATATTTCTCTTTCAAATAAATCATTACTTCTTCTTCTACTTCATTATCAAGTTGAACTTTATCATTATATCTAATAATAAATAAACTAAAAATAATGATAAAACTAGCAGCTGAAACTATCAAAACACATTTAATAGTTACCCATTTTTTCGATGTATCCATATAATTCTTTTT
>CASEWH010000056.1 GCA_949291575.1 uncultured bacterium | reverse complement strand
TCTATAAAATAATTAGTTTTATCTTCTTAATAGTTTTAATTACTTATGCAATTTACTATGCTAGTAGTGGCTTATACATATATGACTATATTAAATATAGTAATATAGAATCAAACTTTTTTGAAACTCTATATGTTGATCCAAAAGAAGTAGATTTAGAATTTCCTGAAGAAAAAAGAAATTTAATATATATATTTCTAGAATCTATGGAATCTACTTATGCTAATATAGAAAACGGTGGAGCTTATGATATTAATTACATGCCTGAATTAACAAATCTTGCCAAAAAGAATATTAACTTCTCTTCTAATAATTTAGTAGGAGGAGCCCATATGGCTTACAATGCTTCTTGGACTATGGCTGCTATGGTTTCTCATACTGCAGGTATTCCTTTAAAGACTGTTTTTAATCAAGATGATGTAAGTACATATGAAGCAGGTACTACTCTTCCAGGTGCTTATTCATTAGGTGATATTCTAAAAGATGAAGGATATAGACAGTATATTATGGTAGGTTCTGACTTAACTTTTGGTGGTAGAAGAATTTATTTTAAAAATCATGGAGATTATACTGTATATGATTATTATACTGCTATAGAAGACGGAATAATAGATGAAGATTATTATGTATTTTGGGGATATGAAGATGAAAAACTATTTGATTATGCCAAAAAAGAATTAAAAGAAATATCTAAAAGTGATGAACCATTTAATTTTACTATGTTAACTGTTGATACTCATTTTCCAGATGGATATATAGATAATTCTTGTAAAGATATATATGATGATAGTTATTTAACTTCTATTGATTGTTCTAGTGAGAAATTAGATGATTTTATTAAGTGGATTAAGAAACAAGATTTCTATAAAAATACTACTATTATATTAGTTGGAGATCATTTAAGTATGAATACTTATTCTTTTGATGAGATTGATCCTAATTATGATAGGAGTGTATATAATGTTTTTATAAATTCAGCAGTTGATACTGATTGTAATAAGAATAGAAACTTTACAACATTTGATTATTACCCTACTACTCTAGCTGCTTTAGGAGTGAAAATAGAAGGTGAAAGATTAGGTCTTGGTACTAATTTATTTAGTTGTAAAGAGACTTTATCTGAAGAATTTGGTAATGATTATATTGATGAAAAATTAATGGAATATTCTCCATATTATGAATCATGTATAGGAAAGAAATGTAAAAAAGAAGAATAGGTTTTTTTTAGCCTATTCTTTTATTTAGCAAGTAATTCACTAATTAAATTACTTATCTCAGTTGGATTATCTAAACTCATTCCTTCTATAAGTCTAGCTTCTGCATATAGTATTTTACTATATTTTTCTAATGTCTCATAATCTTTCTTTTCATATAAAGATTTTAACTTATCTGCAATAGGATGATCTTCATTAATTTCCATAACAGTATTTGCTTTAACACCTGTATCTGTTGGCATTGCATCCATTACTTTTTGCATTTCAACAGAAACATCACCTTTACTTGTTAAACATACAGGATGATTTTTTAAACGATGAGTAAACTCTACTTCATTAACACCGTTATTTAAGGCATCATGCATCTTAGTAAACATATCTTTATATTCTTCATTAACCTTCTTTAACTCTTCTTTTTCTTCATCACTTTCTAAATTAGCATCACTACTTGCTACATTAACAAAGTTTTTCTCTTTATAGTTCATCATTACTTTAAAGACAAATTCATCTAAGTAATCAGTTAAATATAAGATATCTATTCCCTTTTCTTTAGCACTTTCAACTTGAGGTAATAAATCTATCTTATCTATAGTTTCACCACATGCATAGTAAATTGTCTTATCATCATCACTCATATTAGAAACATATTCTGAAAGTGTAACCATTTTCTTTTCTTTAGATGAATAGAAAAGTAATAAATCTTGTAGTGTTTCTTTAGCCATACCGAAAGACTCATAAATACCTACTTTAAGTTGCATTCCAAAGTCTTTAAAGAACTTCTCATAATTTTCTCTATCGTTTTTAAGCATCTTCTCTAATTCTTTCTTAATCTTAGATTCAAGACTCTTAGCGATAGACTTAATTTGATAATTATCTTGCAATGTTTCTCTTGATATATTTAAAGAAATATCTTCACTATCAACAATACCTTTAACAAAACTAAAGTAATCAGGTAAAAGATCAGCACATTTATCCATAATTAGAACACCTTTAGAATAAAGTTCAAGCCCTTTCTCATAGTCTTTTGAATAATAATTATATGGAGCATGACTTGGTATAAATAAAAGAGTTGTATATGAGCATCTTCCTTCTACTTCACTACGTATTACTTTTAAAGGTGCTTCATAGTCATAAAATTTATCTGTATAAAATGAATTATAATCTTCATCTTTTACACTACTCTTCCCTTTCTTCCAAATAGGAACCATACTGTTTAGTGTTTTATCTTCAAGTTTTTTCTCTTCTTTATCATCTTTTTTAGTAGTAGTTTCTACTTCCATCTTTATAGGATAAGAGATATAATCAGAATATTTCTTAACTAATCTTTCAAGAGCATAGTCTTCTAAATATTCATCATAATTATTATCTTCATTATTCTCTTTTAAATGAAGAATAATCTTAGTACCGTTATTTTTATAATCAGTTTCCTCGACAGAGTAGCCATCAGCACCTCTTGATACCCAACGATAAGCTTTATCACTGTCATAGGCTTTACTAATAACTTCTACTTCATCACTAACCATAAAACTAGAATAGAAGCCTACACCAAACTGTCCTATAATAGCCATATTTTTATCATCAGACATTTTCTCTTTAAATAACTCTGAACCACTTTTAGCGATAGTACCTAAATTATTTTCAAGTTCTTCTTCAGTCATACCAATACCATTATCAACAATAGTTAAAGTTCTATTATCTTTATCAGGAATAAGTCTAATCTCTAAATCTTTTTTCTTAACTTTAATCTTTTTATTAGTAAGTGATTCATAATAAAGTTTATCAATAGCATCACTTGCATTAGAGATTAACTCTCTTAAGAATATCTCCTTATTAGTATAAATAGAATTAATCATTAAATCTAATAATTTCTTAGATTCAGCTTTAAATTGTTTTTTCTTCAAATTAATCACTCTTCTTTCTTACTTACATTAAGTAGAATATCACTAGAGTTAGCAATTGTCAAGAGTGAGTGCTAATTTTTTTCATAAAAAGAGAATCTCTAAATAATAGAAATTCTCTTATATATTATCATTATTGTATCACATATGGAGTTGAAGTACTTCCATCTCCAGATGTAAATCCATTATTAGTTGTTACATTGATAACTGGTCTAACTGAAGCAACATTGGTACCAACATCATAAAATAAATAAGAATAACTGCAAGTATAAATAGAACTTGAATTGTCAATTTGATCAACTCCTCTTGGACTCATTGTAAAAAAAGAATTATCAACAACTTCTTGTGTTAATTGTGTTAAATATGTATTACTACTTGTTTGATATGATTCTCCTGCAAGTACCATTTCATCTGCTGTTATTAACCCTACTTTTAATCTATATGCACCTCCATAACTCTCACTTGTAGCAGGACATTTTAAAGTTGGACTATTTGAAGTAGTAAATCCATTCATCACTTGGACTAATCTATCATAACTTGCAAAAACATTATACAAAGAAGTTTCATCATAATGATATTCACTGCTATCACTACAGAACCTTCCTCCTATTACCATGCTATCATATATAGTACTCCCTAGAGCATTTTCATACCAGGTATCAACTTCTTTCTTTACGAAACTATCTGTTTCATTTGTATCTCTATCATATGTATAACCTGCGTATTTAGGTGCATCATTTTGGCTGCGCAAAGTATAGGGACTATTTCCTACGGCATATGTTCCTGCAATATTATTTCTTGTTGGAGCGATAGTTTCTGTACTTGTTCCATTATAGATTAATCTTAAACTTCCATCTCCATTTACTCTTACTATCTTCCAGTACATCTTATCTCCTGCACTTGCTAGCTTTACTTGTGTGCATGTACCATAACTAATGCTCTCAGTATATGCTTCACAACTTTCTAAAGTTTGAAAATATCTCCCAGCTCCATCATAATATACATAATAATCATTTGTATATTCTCCAAATTGAACATTATTATTATCTACATTTCCTCTATAATAATAACTTATTCCATCTTCATCTTCCATACTATATAATCCATTTGTTACATATTCCGGATTATTAGCCTCTTCATAAGTATCTATATTCATATAATTACCATTACTTGCATAATTAAACATATTTTCTTTCTCTTCTTGTAACTCATTATCTTCTAATATCTTCTGTGTTGTTAATGGTACATACTTATCTCCTGCTTGCCCATAGACATTTATTCTTACACTAAATGTTAATCCTCCTCCATCTCCTTGTGGATTATATTCTTCATCAACATACATTCTTAGTCTATAGTTATTACTCTCACTAGAGTTCATACTACTTGTATATAAACTCATCTCTCCTGATGGTCTTCCTGTATAACTGTTAGCACTACTCTCTTCATTATATGTCTCTGGTGTCATTAATCCTTCTTCACTTCCATCATCTGTTAATCTAGTTAAATATAATTTTATATACCTACCATCTATAGTATTCCCTTCTTCTTTTTTAGCAGATATTTCATAGTTGATATTTACATCTCCTGTTATTTCACTACTTACACTAAAATCAAAGTACTCTCCAGGATTTAATCTAACAGTTCCTGTTTTATCTGTTGTTGGTAATGCTCCACTTAAACTTATTGTATTATCTGTCTCAGTATATGTCATTGTAATAGAACCTGTGGTTATAGAGTTTACTTTAGATCCTGTTTTGCCATAACTAAAGGCAGCATAACTTACTCCTACTATCGCTAGTATCATTACTACTAACACTACTATTATTATAATATTTTCCTTTTTCTTCATCTTTCACTTCTCTCCTTTATTATTTTTCTCACACCATCAAAAAGAACAGAATAATACTATCCTGCTCTTATATCATAATGAAAGAAAGTAACTAGGTTACTTAAACTACCATTCTGGTAGTCTAAACACACACCCCCCCCCAGGTAACAAATTGTAAACACGGAATTTTAGAAAAATGACGAATTATTTTACCCTGACAAGTTAAATTAATCATATCTCATACTTCCTTTCTACTCTCTATTAACTTAATAATAGCATAAATTATTTACTTGGGTCAACTAGTATTTTAACCGCTCCATCATTACCACTTGTTAATCTGATATAAGCATTCTCCACTTCTTCATAACTTACTATATCATCAACAAAAGGCATAACATCTATTTGTTTATTACTAATTAAATCAAGACAAGTTGCAAATTCTTCTTTAGTATAAGCGATAGCACCTTTAACAGTTAATTCATTCATAACCGCAATTACAGTTGGAATACTAATAGGTCCAGTTGCAACACCTACTAATACTACAACACCACCTGGTCTAACTGTAACTAAAGATGAAGTAACTGCACTAGCATTACCACAACACTCTATTACTATATCAAATCCTCCCTTAGTATCTGCCATTACTTCTTTAAGCATATTTTCATCTTTAGCATCATAATACTTATCGGCAACACCTAAACTTAGAGCCTTCTCGCCTCTTTTAGGATTAGTTTCAGAAACTGCAACAAAACTAGCTCCTTCTTTTTTAGCAAACATTGCACTAAGTAATCCAATAATTCCTCCACCAATTACTAATACTTTAGAACCTACTTTAACATCTGCAAGATGTATTCCATGAAGAGCAACGGCTGTAGGTTCAACCATAGCAGCTTCTTCATCACTTACATTATCTGGTACTTTTAAAACCATATCACTTCTAACTTTAATCTTCTCTCCCAAAGCACCAGGATTATCTAAAGAAAGCCCTACTGCCTGTGTCCAAGTACTCTTACAGTACTGTGGATTTCCACTTAAACAAGCAGAACAAGCTCCACATGGAGAAATAGGTAAAGCCGTAACTCTATCTCCTACTTTTAAATCACTTCTATTACCTGAATTAATTACTTCTCCACAAAATTCATGTCCCATAATTAAACCTTTAGGTTCTCCCATCTCAAAATAATGTAAATCAGATCCACATATACCAGCTTTTAATACTTTAATAACAACGTTTTCTGTGTCTTTGACTGGTTCTTCTATCTCTTTTACTTCAAATTCTCTTTTTCCTTTTAATGCAACTGCACGCATCTTATCACCTCTAGTTTAAGTTTAACATAACTAGGATTAAAAGAAATAAAAAGATGTAAAGTTTACTTATCTTTACACTTTATATAATCAAGCAATGCTCTACATCCTTTATCGATTTCATCATAAGTAATATTAAAATTATGAGTATACCAAGGGTCATCTATTTCTTTACTATTTTTTGTAAAATCTAATAACTTATATATTTTTTCATCATTATTAAATATTCTTTTCATAGATATAACATTATAATTATCCATACCTATAAAGTAATCATACTTTTCATAATCGCTTTTCTCTAATTGTGTTGCAATATGTTTATTATAAGGAATATTATTTTTATCTAACATACTTTTAGTACCAGGATGTATATCACTACCAACATCTGCAGATGTACCACGTGATTCTATTAAAAACTCTTTTTCTAATCCTTCTTTTTTTACTAAATCTTTCATAACATACTCTGCCATAGTACTTCTACAAATATTACCTAAACATACAAAACAAATTCTTATCATTTTACACCTCTTTATTCATTATTATATTTTAATAGTTCTCTTATATCATCAACAGATAAATTTTGAAAACTCTTATACTCATCTCCATCATTTTCTATTAGTTTATCACTAAGTATCTTCTTTTTGGCTTGTAAATCAAGAATCTTTTCTTCAATAGTACCTTTAGTAATTAGTTTAATAACTTCAACAGTATTCTTTTGACCTATTCTATGGGCTCTATCAGTCGCTTGATTCTCTGCTTGAGGATTCCACCATAAATCTAAATGTATTACGATATCAGCACTAGTAAGATTAAGTCCTGTACCACCACTTTTTAACATAATTAAGAAGATATTTGTATCATCAGTATTAAACTTATCTACTAATTCTTGACGTTTCTTACTACTAACAGAACCATCTATAACATAACTGGTAATACCTTCTTTATCAAGATTATCTTTTACAATATTTAAAGCAGTTCTAAAACTAGTAAACAAAAGTATTTTATGACCATTAGTCACTGCTTCTTTAACTACATCTATTAAATGCTCTATCTTAGATGAAGTTTTATTAAAGTTATCAAAGATAATCTTAGGATCTATACATACTTGTCTAAGTCTAGTTAAAAGTGTAAGTATCTG
The DNA here is from genome assembly GCA_949291575.1 of uncultured bacterium. GTDB lineage: Bacteria > Bacillota_I > Bacilli_A > RF39 > UBA660 > Onthousia. The sequence goes on along the minus strand of CASEWH010000056.1, from coordinate 2,744 downwards.
TATCTTATTCTTAGTAAATCCTGCTCTTACTAACTCTTCCATCTCTTCCTTAGTCTCTTTAACTAAAGCAGCATATATCTTCTTTTCTTCATCACTTAAATCTATATAAATATTATTCTCTAACTTATCAGGTAAATCCTTAAGCACTTCATTTTTCTTACGTCTTAATATAAATGGTTTAACCTCTCTTCTAAGCTTACTTAATGTTAGATTAGTATCATCATCAAAGTCTTCACCTATTTTATATTTCTCACTAAATTTAGATTTATTAGCAAGAAAACCAGGCATTATATAATCAAAGATACTCCATAACTCTAGAATAGAGTTTTCAATAGGAGTTCCTGTTAGAGCAAGTTTAAGTTCACTATTAATACTCTTCACCGCCTTAGTTAACATAGCAGTTGGATTCTTAATATTTTGGGCTTCATCTATAATCATAACTTTAAAGTTCATCTCTTTATAGATATCCAAATCTTCTCTAAGTAATCCATAACTAGTAATATAAACATTACCATTATATATTTTTAATTTATTATGTCTATCTTTCTTTAAGCCTGTAAAAATACTTCTTTTAATATCATCACTAAACTTTTTAAACTCATTATCCCAGTTATAAACTAAAGCGGTAGGTGTTACTATTAGTATTTTAGCATTACTATCTTCTTCTAATACTCTTCTAATAAATATAATAGTTTGTAGACTCTTACCAAGTCCCATCTCATCGGCAAGTATTCCACCTAAATTACATTTATAAAGATTATAAAGCCATTTAACTCCATCTTTTTGATATGGTCTTAAAAGATTATTTTCTTCTCTATCAAAAATAACTTTTGCATCCTTATATTCTTTAAAGTTCTTAACAAATTCATCAAATAAATTATTAGTCTTAATAAATCTATTTTTACTTTTTAAACTATCAAGATAGATAGCTCTAAACTTAGGTATCTCTCCTTTTTCTTCATCTAAATCTAAATCTTCTTTTAACTCTTCTAATTCTTTTAAAGATGGATCAAGTAAATCTAAAATATCTCCACTTTTTAGTTTATAATACTTCTTTTTATTCTTTAAACTTAAGAAGATATCATCTAATTCACTAGGACTTACATTATCAAGTTTAAATTCATAATTTAAGATATTATCACGTCCTATACTAAAGGTAGTACTTCCTTTTACTTTCTTAATTAAACTAGTATGTTTTAACTTTTCACTAGTAAATACTTCATAAGTATCAGTTAACTCATCTATACCATTTTCTAAAAAGTAACCTACTTCATCTATATCATAAAGTTTAAGTTCATTATCAAAACCATACTTTGTAATATCAAGAAATACATCTCTTTCATAATCTTTATCTCTAATAACATTACTATCTTCTTTATCTAGATAATTAACTTCTATATCACCATAAGTAAATATTATTTTACATTCTATATATAATTCTAAGATATCAAAATATAATTTAACAGAAGGTGTTTTTACTATAACTAAATCATCGACAGAATCATCTATTTCTACTTTATCTTTAATATTAGGTATTAAATAATCTTTAAATTCTTTAAATCTATTATTAGAAAAAGAGAAACTATCTATTTCTTCTTCTACTACATTTCTTGCAATAATACTTTCTATTTCATTTAATTTATAAACACCATTATCATCTATTAAATATCTATAATCACTACAAAGATTAGTTAAATTAGATAAATCAGCATCTATATTTAAAATATGAGAATCACTTTCTTTACTTACTTTAAAGTTAAATGGTAACCCCTTAATTAAAGGTAATTCTTTATTAGTATAAGGATATTCTACATAAATAGAATCTACTATTTCAAACAAGTCATCTAAAGTATTTTTAGTAGGAATTAAGTATGAATCATAACGATAAAGTCTAGAGTAAGCTAACTCTATAAAGTTTATTAGTTTTCTATTCTCACTATTAAAATAATAATCTTTATTACTATAAGTAAACTCTTTACCAAATTTAACTTCACGACCACTACGATAACTATCTATAAAAGATTTTACTTTATTACCTAAAGCATACATCTTAGTTGAACCTATTTTAAATCTTAATTCATAATAAGTAGAATAACTATTACTATAATAACCCATATGTCTTTCTAATTTTAAATATGGTACGATAAAGGCTTCTTTTTTAATATTATTTCTATTACTAGACACTTCCTTTATTTCATTTAAAAGATTATTAGCATAGTAATCCATACTATCATCTTCATCTATTAAAAAGTATTCTCCTTGATATTTAACTAAAGATGCGGCAATATGTTTACAAGATGATGTAGCATTAAACTGAGGACAAGTACAAGATGTATCAGTAATATTATGTTTTTTATCGGTATATATTGTAACTATATATGATCTAAGAGTATGTTCAGATGAAACAATAAATCTATAAATAAATTCATCATAGTCTTGTCCCATACCTACATACTTAACTTTTCTATTATCATAGTTTAAACCTTTTTGTAAATCGCTATATGAAACATATTTTAATAACTCTTCAGTCATAGATACACCGCCTTTTACATCATGTATTACTATATCACAAAAGTAAAGAAAAAGCATCTAATAACTAAATTACATTAAATAAAATTCAAAGTTCCCGTTTTAATTAAGATGGGAAATTAGTCTTGTAATCAATGATATTTTATAGAATGATAAAGTAATTACAATCACTTAAAGATTTACATTTATCAGGATAAGTAGTATAATATGTAACG
>CASEWH010000055.1 GCA_949291575.1 uncultured bacterium | reverse complement strand
GTAATAAGGAGGCTTTGAAAGTAGTGGAAGAATTAGAAAGGTTAAGTGAAAATGATGAGTTTAGAGTGCTTTATGATGCTGAAAAAATGAGAAGAAAAGAAATAAACTCGGCAAGACTTGATGGCTATGATGATGGTTATGGCAATGGCTACGAAATTGGAATTACTAAAGGAAAAGAAGAAGGTGCTAAGGCAGAAAAAATTGCTATTGCTAAAAATCTTCTTAAAAATGGTATATCTATTGATTTAGTATCAGAAAGTACTGGTTTAGGTGTAGAAGAATTAGAAGAGTTAAAGAAAGAAGCTTAATAACTTCTTTCTTTAATCCTGGTAAAAGAGGTGTTGATATGGATTTTAAGTTTAATGATAATTCTATATATATTGTTCCTAATAGTTTAAAATTGAAACTATTAGATATTTTATCTAAAGAAAATACGATTTATAATATTACTTTTATAAGTCTAGAAGAGTTAGAAAAACATTATTTTTTTGATATAAAAGAAGATGCTTTGTTATATCTATTAGATAAAACTAATGAGAATATAGATGTCTTAAAACTAATGTTAAAAAATCTATATAAAATAGATGTAAATAAAGATTATAAAGAAACTAAATTAAATAATCTTAAGAGTTTATATCGTGATTTAAAAGATAATAATTATTTAATTTTTGATAAAGGATATAGAGAATATTTATTAACTAAAAATATTTATATACTAGGTTATAGTATGTTAGAACCATATCAAAAAGAAATGTTAGATAGTATTAATACCAATTATTTAGATGTTGCTAGTAATCTATCTATAGATACAGTCTATAAATATCACTCTATGAAAGATGAGATAATTAGTACAGCATTAAAAATAAGAGAACTTAATAGTAAAGGTATTAGTTATAATAAAATATTTCTAGCAGGAATAGATAATAGTTATAACTATTTACTTAAAGCTACCTTTAAGATGTTTGATATCCCAATATACCTTAAATCTACTAATAAGATTACTTCTTTAATAAGTGTTAAAGATTATTTAAAAGACAAAGATATTAATCATATTAAAGATATTAATATAAAATCTAAAATAATGATAATAGAAAGTGACTTAAGTTATGCTAAAAATAGTAAATACTATGATATATTATTAAAAGATAGATTAGAAAATACGAGCCTAGATAGTATAGAATTAGTAGAGTCTGTTAAAGTTTTAAATGAAGCGATAGAAGTTCCTTATTTAGTTAGTGATGATGAATACTTATTTGTTTTAGGATTTAATCAAAATCATTTGCCTAAAATCTATAAAGATGAAGATTATTTAAGTGATAACTTAAAAAGCAAGTGCAATTTAAATACTTCTATTATTAAAAATAAACTAAGTAAAGATTCCTTAGTTAAAGTCTTGGGGACTATTAAAAATCTTACTATATCATATAAATTAACATCATTGACTAGTGAATATGCTAAGTCTAGTTTATTAAATGAGTTTAATTTAAAAGAAGTAGATAGTCTTAATTATAGTTATAATTATAGTAAAGAGTTTAATAATTATAGAGCGAGCAGTGTCTTAGATACTTATTATAAATACCATGAGGAAGATAAAGATTTTACCTTCTTAACTACTAATATAGATACTAGTAAATATGCTAGTTTTGATCATAAATTTAAAGGTATTAATAGACCTATTACTCCTTACAGTTTATCTTACTCGAATCTAGATGATCTTGCTAAATGTCCTTTTAAATACTATTTAAAACATATCTTAAAACTAGATAGTTTTGATGAGAATTTTAATACTAAGATAGGCAATATCTTTCATAGCATCCTAAAAGATAGTTATAGTAATAACTTTTCTTTTGAAGAGTCTCTTAATAAAGCTTTAAAAGATAATCCTTTAGATAAGAGAGAAACTATTTTATTTAAAAGATTAGAAACTGAATTAAAAGAAATAGTTAATTATAATAAACAAGTTGAAAAAAGAAGTTTTCTAACAGAATTT
>CASEWH010000054.1 GCA_949291575.1 uncultured bacterium | reverse complement strand
TTTATTTTTTCTAGTAATATTTTATCATTTATTTTTGCTTCACTTTCTAACTGTTTTATTCTACAAACTAAATAACCATTATCTATATTATAATTTTTATTAACATATTGAATAAATTCTTCTTCAGTATCATATACTCCAAATTTATCTAAACTTATAATTTTTAATGCATCTTTTATATTTGAATATTTCTTTACAGAAGTTATTTGTATTTCCAAAGTTTCGTTTGTAGTATTATTTATTAATGTACAATTTTCTAAATACTCTAAAATCAAATCACTATCAAATATTTTATACAACTGTTCATCATTTTTGATTTGTTTAAATTCTTTCTTACTACACTTAATTATTTATTTCATTTTTTATCATTCCTCGTATAACAATATTGTTTTTTATTTAAAATTGACTTCAAAATATGTAAAAACATTTTCACTAGGAACAGTTAATTTAAATAGAAATTTATTATTATCTAGTTTTAAAACATAAAGACTTGTTAATTTATGAAACATATCATTTTTCTTATCAGTTGGTAGATAAAAATCTAAAAAACCAGACTTATCTTCATTAGGCTTTTTAATAAATGCTTCTGTTTCTAACATATATTTTGTAATATCTTCTATTCTATTATTAAAATTATTTAATGTTTCTAAATCTAATTTAAGCATAAAACTAACAAAGGCATCTTTATTATTATCATCAACACCTGATATTTCTAAACATAGCAAAGGACTTAAAAACTCCTTACCTCTTTTTCCGTCTACAAATTCAACACTCTCCATATTATCATAATAATAAGTAACTTTAGCATCTGTTATGTCTTTACCATCTATTTCAAAAACATAATCCGGAAAATTTAAAACTTCTTCTACTTCCTTTGTTTTATTAATATTTCCAATTTTACCAACATAAGCTTTACCCATTAATATCTCTCCTTCTTTTCATACTTTCAATATACCTATCAACATTATGTTTGTTATATTTCTTTAAATTTTCTACAAATTTAGGTTTAAATTGTTCTAAATACTCTATAATTAAATCAGCATACTTATCTATATCTTTATCATTAACAATATCTTTTAAATATTTACTTATTCCCTTTTCTTTGTTTACTCTATCTACATAAAATGCTAAATAATTACTATCACCTATCTTTTCTTTAACAGCCTTTACAATAGATAATAATTCTTCTCTTGTAGCATAATATCTACTACTACTTTTTGAAAACAGTATTAAGACACAACCAACAAATAGCTTATCAGTACCATCACTTGGTAATGTCTTTTTAGTAAATTCTATTAAACTATCAATATTACCTTTTTCATAATCATCATAAAGTTCCATTAAGATTCTATTAATCATATTTCCTCCATATTTTAATTAATAAATGTTAAACCATTATCATTACTAACTAACACTATATCTTTTAAGTCATTTTCTACTGGAACTGATACATCTAAAACTAACTTATCATCTTTAAGATAAGGTGTATTATTAATGTAATAGTAGTCTAAATCTCCATAACCATTTATAGTAATAGAAACATCACTAAATGTCTTGCCTCCATCAGTAGTAACTAAAAACTTTTTATATCTATCATCACGTCCTAATAGTCCTAAATCAAAAATAAAACCTATATCCTCACTAACAAAAGTAACATCAGCTTCTCTATTTATAGTTAAATATTTTTCATCATTTTCTAATATATTATTAAAACTTACTCCATTATCAGTAGATTTTTCTACAACAACTATATCTTTATAAGATATATAATCTATTAGTCTTAGTCTAATTATATTTGTATCACTAAATCTCTGTTCATACAAAATATCAGTTGTATCATCCTCTATGATTGTTTCAGTATTATTATCATATTTATAAACTTCATTTACTTTTTTTATTTCCTTACCTCTTACAAAAATATTAACATATTGATAATAATCAACATTTTCTTTTAAGAAAGTATTACTAGTAACTTCTACTTGTTTTTCATTACCGATAGTTACAATTCTCTCTCTTGGCAAAAGTGCTTCAATAAACAAAATTACAATACTAACAATGACTAAAACAATAAGCATAATAACCTGATCTAGTGCACTACCCTCTTTATCTTTAATATATAGTACAAGCCCCACTATCAAAAGTGCTGAAACTAATAGAAGTGAAAACACTCTAAATCCTTGCAAATACACATAACCTAAATTATATAGAATTAAACCAATAACAATATATAGGATTAAATAACTAATTCCATAAAACAAAGGGCTTTTCAATAAAGATTTCATTAGATATTTCACTCCTTTAATTTATTATACTATCTTTTTAATACTTTGGCATAATTATTATTTTTTAACTGAGTTTTTTGACATACACTACACTTTACTATATAATGTTTTTGAATCACTTAAAGTATGAATATGCGTAGGGTGATGTCTAATTAAAATATCTAAAGTGTTCAAATATGAACACTAAAGGAGTCGAAATCGACTCCTTTTAAAGTTGTACTATTCTTTAATTATTCTCTTACTACAATAATATGTAATTAGTAAGTATCCTCCATATATTACTACAAGAAGTAAGGCAGTTAAAACTATTGCAAGTAATAAACTTTCATTACCAAATGTTTCTAAGATATAATTACAGAACATAATACCAAAGATTGAATGGATGATAGCAATTACAAGTGGTGCTAAGAAAAATATTGCTATCTGTCTAAACAAAGCTTTATTAATTAACTTTTCATCGGCCCCTATTTTTCTTAACATCTTAAATCTTTCTTTATTTTCTGTCGCTTCACTTAACTCTTTTAAAGCAAGTATAGCAGCACTACTTATTAAAAAGATTACACCAAGATATAGACCAATAAATGTTACTAAGGCACCAAGACCTACACTACCTTCATATATAGAAAGTCTTGTACCGGCACTTATTGTTGAACCAATATTTAATAAGGCATCACTTTTACTTAATAATAAATCTTCTATTTCTTGTTTTTTTTCTTCTGTATCAGCTTTATAATTAGCATACAAATACTCTTCTTCTACAGTTAAATTACTAACGGCACTATCAGGCACAATAAATACACCTGCATTTATATGACTATTAGATATCACTAAAAAACCATCTTTACATTTATCATACTTAGGATAATAAGTCTTACCATCAATAATAATAGGAGTATTTAATCCTAAGGCAGCATTTCTAACACTTACCATATTATCATAATCTGCAATTACTAGATATTCATCAGAGTCTAAAGTATAAGTATCAAGTCCTAGTAGTTTGGCAACTTTATTATAGTCACTAACAGTAACAATCTCTTCTATTGCATCATAAGTCATAAATGGATATTTTTCTTTCATATAACTATAAGTACTACCTAAAGTATCTTTTAAAGTAAGATTAGGTGTTGTATAAGTATTAATATTTACTATATCTTTATAATAATCATTTATATTAAATCCTACACTATTTAAATCCTCTTCTATACTTATATAAGAATTATTTACCTGCTGTTCACTATATCCAAACTCTTCCATATACTCTTTTGGTATATTTTTAGTTTTTAAAAACTGGATATCAATAGGTGCTAGTTCTTGTAAATTAGATGTCATAGCATTTTTCATAGACATACAACTAGAAAAGACACAGATTGTTACAAATAACATTAAACATATAACAGTCATAGAAAATACTGTTGTATTGATCTTACTACTAAACTGTTTTATCGTAAAACTATTTAGTCCTTTATAATAGAACTTCTTAAAATGTTGTAATACTCTTAAGATAAGTCCTGATAGTGAGAAAAATAGTAAAAATGTACCTACAGCACCAAGACCTATTGGTAAAAATATTTGCCAAGTTTCTCTTAAGTTTTCTACATTACCTGTTACTTGATAATACGCATATCCTAACATAACAACTGCTATCACAAAGATAACTATACATAGATATGGATTCTTTAACTTAACAGTTTCAGTCTTCTTATTAGCATTTATTAAATCTATTAACTTACACCGTGATACACTAATAGTATTAAATATCATAACAAGTAAGTACATTATACCAAAGTAAATTATTGTCTTAATAATTGCATTAGTACTTATAACAAAGGTAAATTCTGTAAGGTCTGCTTCAAACATATTAGCAACGATAACACTCATAACTTGTGATAAGGCACAACCAAGTACTAGTCCTACTACAAGTGATAATAATCCTATTAAGAATGTTTCTACTACTAATATTTTAGAAATTTTACCTTTACTCATACCAAGAGTCATATAAATACCAAATTCTTTATTTCTTCTTTTCATTAAAAATCTAGAAGCATAAATTATAAGAAAGCCTAGAACGAAAGAAACAAAGACTGATACACCACTTAACATATTTAACATTAAATCTATTATATCTCTAGTACTTTCAGATACTTTCATCATAGCAGTTTGACTATCTATGGCATTAAAAACATAGAATATAGCAACACCAAGAACAAGGGTAAAAAAGTATATAGCATAATCACTAACACTTTTTCTTATATTTTTAAAAGCTAGTTTAAAGAGCATCATTTAAATCCCCTCCTAAAAGGGTAACTACATTAATAATCTCATCAAAGAACTCTTTTCTAGTTTTTTCACCCCTTATAATTTCATTGAAAATCTCTCCATCTTTAATGAATATTACACGTTTTGCATAACTAGCCGTAAAAGCATCGTGAGTAACCATTAAAATAGTTGCTTTTAACTCATCATTTAAGTAATTAAAACTATCAAGTAACATTTTACTAGACTTAGAATCCAATGCTCCAGTAGGTTCATCTGCAAGTATAAGCTTAGGCTCTGTTATAATAGCACGTGCACTAGCGACTCTTTGCTTCTCACCACCACTCATTTGATATGGATACTTATTAAGGATATGAGTTATTCCTAGCTTTTTAGCAGTATCTTTAATAAGCTTATCTATTTCTTGATATCCTTTATCTTGAATAGAAAGGCTTAAAGCAATATTTTCATAAGCAGTTAAGGTATCTA
>CASEWH010000053.1 GCA_949291575.1 uncultured bacterium | reverse complement strand
AGTTTGTGTTGATAGTTATTATATCACACAATTTTGATTTTATCTCAAATAATTTACAAAATATTAAATAAAATAGAAAGTTCCCGTTTAAATATATTATGGGAATTAAGTCTTTTAAGATAAAATTGCTTTTTCTTAAATATTAGAGTTGTGAATTGAATTACTATAAATATTTTGATATTATATGGACTAGGAAGTGATATCTTTGAAAAGTAACGTAGATGCAGTGTATATTCATATTCCATTTTGTAATTATATTTGTGGATACTGTGATTTTTGTAAAGTCTATTATAATAAAGAATATGTTAATAAATACTTAGAAGCTTTAGATAAAGAAATTAAATCTAATTATAAAGGAGAAATAATAACATCTCTTTATATAGGTGGAGGGACTCCTAGTAGTCTTGATTTAGATGAACTAAAAAGACTGTTTAATATATTAAAAATATTTAATCTAAGTAAAGATTGTGAAATAACTTTTGAATCTAATCCTGATAGTCTTTCTTTAGATAAGATTAAACTACTAAAAGAGTATGGTGTTAATAGAGTAAGTCTTGGAGTTGAGACTATTAATAAAAAGTTACAGGATGTACTTGAAAGAAAAACTAATAAAGATGATGTTATTAGTTGTATAAATAATTTAAAAATTAATGATATTACTAATATAAATGTAGATTTAATATATGCAATAAAAGGGGAATCTATAAGTGATTTGAAGAATGATTTAAACTTTTTATTATCACTAGATGTTCCTCATATATCTACATACTCTCTAATTATAGAAGATAATACTAAATTAAAGATAAATAATGTTAAGAATATAGATAAGTTGGTAGATAGAGATATGTATGATATGATATCTAAGACTTTAAAAGATAATAATTATATCCATTATGAAATATCTAATTTCTCTAAAGAAGGCTTCCAATCAAAGCATAATTTAAAATATTGGAATAACTTAGAGTATTATGGTTTTGGATGTAGTGCTTCTGGTTATATAAATAATGTAAGATATACTAATACTAGAAGTATTATTAATTATATGAAAGGTAAAACAGTTATAGATAAAGAGATATTAACTACTAAGGATAAGATGTTTTATGAAGTTATGTTAAATTTAAGGATTAATAGAGGGATAGATAAAAAGAACTTTAAAAAAAAGTATGATGTTGGTATAGATAAAATATTTAATTATAAAGATTTAGTTAAAAATAAGATATTAAGTGAAGATGAAAGATATTTAATAGTAAAAGAAGAATACTTTTATGTTTTAGACGATGTATTATGTAAAATAATGGTTGAATAACAATAAGCATTTATTTAATCATTTACAAACAAACGTTTATAAGATATAATGGACTAGAAAGAGGTAGTTATGAATAAAAAAGAGATATTTTATGATGAAATTAATTATATAAAAGATGAATCTTTAAGAAAGAGTTTAGGTAAGTTAATAGAATTATTACCAGATTATTTCTTTAAAGAAGCAGCATCTTCTACTGGCAAATATCATCCTAAATATGCTTTAGGTGAAGGAGGACTATTACGTCATACAAAAGCTGCTGTTAGAATAGGTTATGAACTATTACAAGATTTATCTATTGGTAAAAAGTATACTTCTCATGAGAAAAATTTAATGCTTATGGCCTTACTTTTACATGATGGCTTTAAAAAAGGAATTGTTGAAGAGAGATATACTCGTTTTGATCATCCTTTAATTGCCGCTAAAATAGTTATGGATAATTATGAGAAAGTTGGTCTAACTAAAGAAGATGCAACCTTTATAAGTGATGCTATTAAAACACATATGGGAGACTATACCGTTGATTATAATGGTAATGAAGTATTAGATAAACCTCATACTAAGTATCAGAACTTTGTCCATATGTGTGACTTTTTGGCAAGTCGTAAATGTTTGTTAGTACCGTTTGATGAACATAATAATATAGAAATATAGGAGAGTTGATTATGGGCAAAATTATTGTTATTGAAGGAATAGAAGGTAGTGGTAAAGAGACTCAAAGTAAATTATTAGTAGAATCTTTAAATAAAAAGGGAATAAAGTCTATAGAATTTTCTTTTCCTATGTATGATACTCCTACTGGTAGAATCTTTAAAGACTGTCTTTTAAGTAACAATAATTATTTTAATGAAGGGATAGATTTCTTAGATCCAGAACTTGTCTGTTTATATACCGCTGCAGATAGAAAATATAATATTAAAAAAATAGAAGAATATTTAAATAATGATTATATCGTGGTAATTAATCGTTATACTAGTTCCAATATGGCAAATCAAGGTAGTAAATATGAAGACTCTGAAGATAGATTTTATATGTATCAGTGGATAGATAAACTAGAGTACTGGCTTTTAAAATTACCTAAACCGGATTATACCATACTACTCAATATGCCTTATAAATATAATAATCAATTATCTTTCGAGTTAACTAATGAAGATTCTAAACAAGAAAGAGTCTTAGAGTCATATCTTGAACTAGCAGGTCTTTATAACTGGGATATAATTAATTGTATTGATGAAGATAAAGAGAAAACTATAGAAGAAATTCATGAAGAAATTATGGAACTTTTAGAAACTAAAGGTATAAAATAAAAGAGTTTTGTAAATATTATTAGTAGGTGAGATTATATGGATTACTTATTAATACTTTTAAAAACTCTTTTCTTTTATTTTGCAATTGTTCTCTTTTATCGTTTTATGGGTAAAAGAGAAGTAGGAGAACTTGGTATAATAGATTTAATAGTATCAATATTAATTGCAGAATTAGCAGCGATTAGTATTGAAAAGTATGATAGTAGTGTCTTTCTTATGCTTTTACCAATAGGAGTCTTAGTGATATTACAAATAGTACTTGCCAAAATATCTTTAAAAAGTGATAAGCTTAGAACTATGTTAGATGGTAATGCTTCTGTGATTATAGATAATGGTAAAGTAAACTTTAAAGAAATGATTAAGCAAAGATATAATTTAGAAGATTTACTTACTCAGTTACGTGCTAGAAATGTTAAAAGTATAGAAGAAGTAGAATATGCTATTCTTGAGACAAGTGGTAAACTATCGGTCTTTACTAAAGATGCTAATAATAGTGGACCATATCCATTACCTTTAATACTTGATGGTAAAGTACAACAAATGACATTAAAAAGAATAAGAAGAAAAGAAAAATGGCTTAATGAATTACTAGAAAGTAAAAAAGTAAAATTAGATGATGTATTTTATGCCTTCTATAAAGATAATCAACTATTTATTATAAAAAATAGTGATTGTATCTCTTAATTAGACAATATATTTATATCTTTAATAATATGATAAGAGTATGAAAAAAGAATACTATTTACTACTTATCATTTTTTTATTGGTTATAATCTATGTCTTTGTGCCTAAAGATACTTTAAAAGAAGAAAATAGTCCTAAAGAAATACTTGAGAAAAGAGCGGTGTTTATCTCTTATATTGAACTTGGTAATAACTTAAGAGGTAAGAGTGCTACTGATATGAAAAAAACTATAGATAATATGCTAGATTCTGCTAAGGACTTTGGATTTAATATGATAATATTACAAGTAAGAAGTTTTAGTGATGCTATCTATAAATCTTCTATTTTCCCTAGTAGTAGAAGTGTTGTTAATACTGAAGGAGATGAACTCCCATTTGATATATTAAAATACTTTATTAAAAAAGCTCATCAAAAAGATTTAGAACTCCATGCTTGGATTAATCCTTATAGAATTAGTAATGATACTGATACTAGTATAATAAGTAAAGAAAATCCTGCTTATAAACTATTAGATACATCTTCAGTTAAAGTAATAGATAATGTAGGTATTTACTATAATCCTGCTAGTAATGAAGTAGAATCCTTAATTCTTGATGGTATAGAAGAGATAATTAAAAATTATGATGTAGATGGAATCCACTTTGATGATTACTTTTATCCTAAGAGTAATGATATAGATAGTACTGATTATGAAAAAGCTTATAAAAATAATAATAGTTTAACATTACAAGAATTTAGATTAAATACCATTAGCTCTCTAATAAAAAAAACATATAAACTTATAAAGTCTTATGATAAATCACTTGTTTTTGGTATTTCTCCTGATGGTAATATCGATAATAACTACAATAGTAATTATGTAGATACAAGAAAGTTTTGTACAGAAGAAGGATATCTTGATTACATAATGCCTCAAGTATATTATGGCTTTTTAAATAGTACTAAACCCTTTGAAGATACCGTTAAGTCTTGGAATAACTTAATTACTAACAATATAGAATTAATACCTGCTCTTGCTTTTTATAAAACCGGTAATATAGACAAATTTGCTAAAGAAGGAGTTAATGAATGGATAGAATATAATAATATCATTGCAAGAGAAGTAATGCTTAGTCGTAAATTAAGTAATTATAGTGGTTTTGCCATATTTAGATATGCTTCTATTTTTGGCAGTAATTTGACAACTACTTCATTTCTAGAAAAAGAAAATTTGAAAAACATTTTAACTTAATATAAAAAATGCTATAATGTAATAAAGGTAGGGAAGTGATGCGATGAATAGAAAAGGATTTACACTAATTGAGTTGTTAGCGACTATTTTGATATTAGCTTTACTAATGTTAGTAGCAGTACCTAATGTAATGAGTACTATTGATAAAAATAAGCAGAATACTTACGTTGAAGATGCTAAAAGAATGATTACTTTAGCAGAATATGAAGTTAGAAGTAATAGTAGTATTGAATTACCTACTAACGGTAATTGTATTGTTATACCACTTGGTTCTTTGGATTTAACAGATTTTAGTGATGGACCAGAAGGTGGCTTTTATGATTTAGAAGACTCATATGTAGTAATAGCAAGAAGTGGTAGTAGTTATGTTTACTATGCTACTATTGTTGAAAACTATGATGAAACTACAAGAGGTTTGCCTTTGATTAGTAGAGATGATTTAAATAAAGAAAGTGCAAGGACAAAAGTTGTAAAGGGAGATGAGTTAAGTGTTATAACACCTAAAGTTGGTAGTAAACTTAACGGGTATACCGTGTCAAATATTATTGACAGTTAACAAAAAATTTGTTATGATTTAAAAGTAAGATATGGAGGTTATAAGAATGAGGAAATTAAACAGAAAAGGTTTTACCTTAATCGAATTATTAGCAGTTATCATTATTTTAGCAATATTGATGACGCTAGCTATTACAGCAATGTCTGGTTATATTAGAGGAGCAAGACGTGATACTTTTGTTACAACTGCTCAACAATATGCTAATGCTGTAAGACTAAGTTTTGTAAATGGCGATTATGCTGCAGATAAAATGCCAAGTTATGGAGAATGTTTAGCAGTATCTACTAATACAGTTGCTCTAGAAAGTGGTTCACATGAAAGTCCATTTAGTTCTGCGTACTCAGATGAAAGTTTTGTAATTATCTATAATAATGCTGCAAGTGGTGATGCTAGTTATCAGTATTATGTTCAGATGACTGATGATGCTAATAATGGATTTGGTGTATTAAATGAAAATGGCCTTGATGGTGATTTAGTTGAAGAACAAGTAGCAACTGCTGAAGGTAATTATCAAACAATTTCTACTATGACTGAAGGAACTAGTACAATTAATTTATATAATGCTACAAGTAATAATACATATGAACAGTTAGAAAATGCTGAAGGTAATCCAGTAAGTTGTACAGTATCTGGTATAATTCAATAGTAATTATTATATTCCAAAAAGAGTATTTAAAATACTCTTTTTCTATTGTCAAATTTTAAAATTTCGCTATAATAAATATTAGGTTTTTTAGGGAGGAATATAAATGGCGAAGTTACCTATTTTAATTATTAATAATGCAATACTTT
>CASEWH010000052.1 GCA_949291575.1 uncultured bacterium | reverse complement strand
CTATTATGTTTGATGGTAGAATTTAGTTCTTTGAAAATTAAGTTTGGTATGTTATTATTTAAATAACAAAAGAAGTAAGAATTTACACTTACTTCTAATCATGGAGATATCCATTTACACAGATTTCCTTACACACTCAAAGAAAAACTTAGTTACATCATTAATATTGTTTTTAAATCCCCATAGTAAAACTATGGGGAATATTTAGTAATTTTCTTTAGTCATTATTCTTAACTTATCATAATTCTCTAATCCTTTAGAACTTCCTTCTGGTAGTAGATATATATAATAAGCTCTTAATCTTGGCCTTATAAAGCTTTCTGTTTTAATACTAGGATATATTGCAAGTATATTGTTCTCTTTATCGGTTACAACTATATCTAACTTTTGACATACAAAATAAGTGTTAATCATCTTCTTTTTAGGATAACATAATCCTTCTTTAATAGGATAAAGATAAAATCTAAAGCCTTTAATCCTGTCTGTAAATTTAGTAATTGTTTTAAAATAAATTTTCTTATTACCATTTTTAATATATTTGTCCATGTATTTCACCTGTATGTAATATAACATTATTTTAAAGTTAAATCTAGAATAAATAATATATTTGTGTTATTATAGTGAAGAAAGAAAGGGAGGTAATAACATGAGTGGACATTCAAAATGGGCTACTATTCATAGAAAGAAAGGATTAATAGATGCAGCACGTGGTAAAGTATTTCAAAAACTTGCTAAAGAATTATATGTAGCTGCTAAGAGTGGAGCACCAGATCCAGATAGTAATGCAGCACTTAGACTTGTAGTTGAGAAAGCTAAAGCTGCTAATATGCCTAAAGATAATATACAGAAAGCTATTGATAAAGCTAAAGGAGCAGGAAATGGTGAAAATTATGAGAGTATAAGATATGAAGGTTATGGACCAGCAGGAGTTGCCATTATGGTAGATTGTCTTACCGATAATCGTAATAGAACTGCATCAATGGTACGTAGTACTTTTTCTAAACGTGGAGGTAATTTAGGTACTGATGGTTCTGTTAGCTATATCTTTGAGAGAAAAGGAATTATAGAAATACCTAGTGACTATGATGAAGATGAAGTAATGTTAACTGCTCTAGATGCAGGAGCACTAGATATGGAAAATACTGGGGATACATATTTAATTACAACACCTAGTGATAAGTTTATCGCAGTAAAAGATGCTTTATCTAATATGGGAGTTGCCGAATTCTTAACTAGTGAAGTTACAAATGTAGCCAATAATGAAGTAGAACTTGATGAAGAAACTAAAGAGAAGGTATATAATCTAATAGAGGCTTTAGAAGATATAGATGATGTACAAGATGTTCATCATAATATGAAAGAGGCCTAAGATGTATAGTTATATTATAGGTAAAGTAACAGAAGTTATGTCTAATGCTATCATCTTAGAAAATAATGGAATAGGGTATCTTATTAATACACCTAATCCCTTTGCCTTTCTAGAAGGAAATGACTATAAAGTCTATTTATATCAACAAATAAAAGAAGATGAACATAGTTTATTTGGTTTTAAAACTAAAGAAGAAAAAGAACTATTCTTAAAACTTATTGGAGTTAAAGGTCTTGGACCCAAAATGGCTCTACCTATTATCGCTACAGGTTCAATTAATGGAATTAGTGATGCGATTAATAGAGAAAATATTCTTTATCTAAAGAAATTCCCTAAAATAGGTGAAAAACTTGCTAAACAGATGATTCTTGACTTAAAAGGAAAACTTGATGATTTAAGTAGTGGAGAAGAAGCCCTAAAAGATACAAGCGAAGAGTTAAGAGAAGCATTACTTGGCCTTGGTTATAAAGATAAAGAGATTAAGAGTATAATATTAAAAGTAGATAATTCTTTAAGTATAGAAGATCAAATAAAAGAAGCCTTAAAATTATTATTAAAGTAGGTGTTTAAATGGAAAGAATTGTAACAGGTGAAGAATTAGTTGATGATGGTGTAGTAGATAATACTATTAGACCTGAAGTATTAGATGAATATATAGGACAAAGTGAAGTAAAAGAAAATATTAGAGTCTTTATAGAAGCTAGTAAGATTAGAGGAGAAGTATTAGACCATGTTTTATTATATGGTCCTCCAGGATTAGGTAAAACAACTCTTGCCTTTATTATTGCAAGAGAACTTGGTGTTAATATTAAAACTGCTAGTGGTCCATCTATTGAGAAAAGTGGAGATTTAGCAGCGATTCTTTCAACTTTAGAACCAGGAGATGTCTTATTTATAGATGAGATACATAGAATGCCTAGATTTATAGAAGAAATACTATATCCTGCTATGGAAGACTTTACTTTAGATATAATAATTGGTGGAGAAGGAAGTTCTCGTAGTATAAAAATAGACCTACCTCCATTTACGCTTGTTGGGGCAACTACAAGAGCAGGAGATTTATCTGCTCCGCTTCGTGATAGATTTGGTATTATTTCTAAATTAAAATTCTATACAACAGAAGAGTTAACAGAAATTATTAAAAGAACAAGTAGAGTTTTAGAGATGCCTATAGATGATGATGCTGCCATTGAACTTGCTAAAAGAAGTAGAGGAACACCACGTATTGCTAATCGTCTATTTAAAAGAGTTAGAGACTTTGCTCTAGTAGATAAAAAAGAATCTATTGATTTAGATGTTATGAATAAAGCTTTAGAGAGACTAAAAGTAGGTAAGAGTGGACTTGATGAGACTGACCATCAACTATTAAGAGCGATTATTGAACGCTTTAATGGAGGTCCTGTTGGAATAGATGCTCTAGCATCATCAATAGGAGAAGAAACATCTACAATAGAAGATGTAATTGAACCATATCTATTACAAGAAGGATATTTAAAACGAACAAGTCGTGGTAGAATGGTAACAGAAAAAGCTTATAAAGAACTTAATATAAACTATCAGGGAGGTTTATTTAACCTAGATATAGAATAGGGGGATATTTATGAAAGTAGAAGAATTTGATTATTATTTACCAGAAGAATTAATCGCTCAAACACCAATTAAACAAAGAGATGCTTCAAGACTTATGGTACTTGATAAGAAAAATGGTGAAATATGTCATAAACATTTTTATGATATTATAGATTACCTTAATAAAGGGGATACTTTAGTATTAAATGATACTAAAGTCTTACCTGCTAGATTAATAGGTGAGAAAGTTAGTACTAAGGCAGTTATTGAAGTATTATTATTAAAAAATAAAGAAGGAGATACTTGGGAATGTTTAGTAAAGCCTGCTAGACGTATTCATGTAGGTGATGTAGTATCTTTTGGTGATGGATTATTAAAATTAACTTGTACAGAAGTTAAAGATGAAGGTATTAGAGTGTTTGAGGCAAGTTATGAAGGAATATTCTATGAATTATTAGATAAACTTGGTACTATGCCACTACCTCCATATATTCATGAAAAGCTAGAAGATAAAGATAGATATCAGACTGTATATGCTAAAGAAGTAGGAAGCGCTGCTGCTCCTACTGCAGGATTACACTTTACAGAAGAGTTACTTGAAAGAATAAAAGATAAAGGTATAAATATTGTATACCTTACTCTTCATGTAGGACTTGGTACATTTAGACCTGTTAAAGTAGAAGATGTTACGAAACATAAAATGCATAGTGAGTTTTATTCATTAAGTAAGAGCGTTGCAGATATTCTTAATAAAACAAGAGAAAATGGTAAAAGAATTATTGCAGTTGGTACTACATCTACTAGAACATTAGAGACAGTTTATGAGAAGTTTGGAGAGTTTAAGGAAGACTCTGGCTTTACTGATATCTTTATTTATCCAGGAAAAGTCGTTAAGAGTATCGATGGACTTATTACTAATTTCCATTTACCTAAATCAACCTTAATCATGTTAGTATCTGCTATAGCAGGGAAAGAAAACATTTTAAATGCTTATAACATTGCAGTTAAAGAAAAATATAGATTCTTCTCTTTTGGAGATGCAATGTTTATCAAATAGGTTCATATGATTAAACTAGAGAAACTTTAGAAGCCTCTGGTTATTTTTTTGCATATTTATGGAAAAGTTGGGAATTTATTGTTGAAAAACTATTATTTATCATATATAATAAGAGACGTATTGGAGGAAGAAATATGGAAAAGAAAGAAACTAAAAAAGAAACAAATAAGAAAAATTATCATAATATTGAAATAAAAGTAGAAGGAAAAGAGTGGACTGATGCTGTTGATAAGGCTTTTAAAAATAGAGTTAAAAAAGTTGAAGTAGACGGTTTTAGAAAAGGTAAATGTCCTAAGAGTATCTATGATAAGAAGTTTGGACAAGATTATTTACTAGATGCTGCTGACTTAGTAATTCAAGATGCTTATACTAAAGTTTTAAAAGATAATGACTTAGTACCAGTAGTACAACCTGAGCCTAATTTAAAGAGTTTAGATGAAAAAAGTGTTACATTTACTTTTAAAATTATTACTAAACCAGAAGTTAAGATTAAAACATATAGAAATTTAGGAATTAAACCTAATGAAGTTAAAGTAACTAAAGAAGAAATAGATCATGAGTTAGGTCATCTTTTAGAAAGATATGAAGAATTAGTTAATAAGAGTGATGATGCTAAAGTTGAAAACGGTGATGTTGCAGTTATTGACTTTGAAGGATTTAAAGATGGAGTTGCTTTCGAAGGTGGTGCTTCAGAAAACTATTCTCTAGAAATAGGTAGTGGTTCTTTTATTCCAGGATTTGAAGAACAATTAATTGGTATGAAATCTGGTGAAGAAAAAGAAATTAAAGTAACTTTCCCAGAAGATTATATGGAAGAGTCACTAAAAGGACAAGATGCTACATTTAAAGTAAAAGTACATGAAATTAAAACTAAAGAAAAAAGAGAATTAGATGAAGATTTCTTCTTCGATCTTGGTATTGAAGGTGTTAATGATGAAGAGAGCCTTAGAAAAGAAATAGAAGCTAATATAAAAGCTAATAAAGATATGGAAGAAGAAAATAAATATATCGATAAACTACTTGAAGAAGTATCTAAGAATGTAGAAGTTGATATTCCAGAAGAAATGGTAGATGAAGAAACAGATAGATTACTTAGAAGAACAGAACAACAAATGGCTATGCAAGGTATTAGTTTAGATTTATATTATCAAGTTACTAAATCTACTGAAAAAGATTTAAGAGATCAACTCGAAAAAGAAGCTTATCAAAATGTATTATATAGATTAATGCTTGAAGAAATCATGAATATGGAGCATATTGAAGTAAGTGAGGATGAAGCAATGGAAGAAGCTAAAAGACTTGCTGAACGTTATAATATGGAATTAGATGATTTCTTAAATGAATTTGGTGGTATTGAGATGGTTCAATACGATCAAGAAATGAGAAAAACTATTGAATTATTAAAAGAATTAAATAAATAGTTGCTAGATTTTAAAATCTTTGATAAAATTACTAGAGAAAAAAGGAGGGAAAACGTATGGCAAAGAAATTAGGACATAGACAAAAGAAGACTTTTGTATGCTCAGTTTGTGGTAATGAGAATTATAGAGAAGAAAAAAATGTAAATAATACTCCAGGAAGAATGGAGATTAGTAAATATTGTAAATTCTGTGGTAAACACACAACTCATAAAGAGAAGAAATAGTAATATAACAGTCATTTAATGACTGTTTTAAGTCTATAAGAAAGGAGTAAGTAAAATGGTTAATTCTAATGATTTTAAACCAGGTATGACTATTCAATTTGAGGGAGGAATCTATACTATAATTGAAAGTCAACATGTTAAACCAGGTAAAGGTGCAGCGATAGTAAAAGCTAAGATGAAAAACTTAAGAACAGGTTCTATTGTAGAGAAAACATTTAATGCAGGAGTTAAAGTAGAAACTGCTCATATCTCTAAGAAGACAATGCAATTCTTATATAGTATGGGAGATACTTATTATTTTATGAGTATGACTGATTATGAACAAATAGAACTTGATAAAAGTGTTATTGGTGATGATGCTAAGTATCTAAAAGAAAACTTAGAAGTTGAAATTACTTTCTTTGAAGGAGAGATGTTAGGATTATCTTTACCAGATAAAGTAGTTATGAAAGTAACTAAGACAGAAGATGCAGTTAAAGGTAATACTTCAAGCGGTGCTATGAAAAATGCAGAACTTGAGACAGGTATGACTATTCAAGTACCATTATTTATTAAACAAGATGAAGATATCTTAGTAAGTACTAAAGATGGTAAATATGTATCTCGTGCATAAGATAAATGTAAAACAGTAACTATATGTTATTGTTTTTTTCTTTTCTTTAATTGATTTGTTGGATTCTATGTATTAATATTCTATTAGATAGAAGAATGATATAAAAAAATATTAACATTATATAAGTAAAAGGTAAGGAGTCCAATATGAGTAAAGATAATCATAAAAAAGTTATTATAATAGGTGTTGTTATTATAGTATTACTTCTAATAGGAGTAGCATTTGCATATTTAACAACGACTATATATGGAGAAAAAGAGTACTTAGTTAGTTAGTAAGAGCAGGTAGTCTAGGCTTAAAACTCGAAGAAGGAAATGAATTAATACTTGAAAAAGTAATACCAATTAGTGATTCTGAAGGTCTGAGTTTAGAAGGCTTTAACTTTAGTTTAGTAAATGAAGGAAAAATAGATACAGATTATACAATTTACTTAGATGATATGGAGTTGGTAAATTATTGTAGATCTACAATAATTTGAACTTGAACTTGCTAGTTAAAAGTATCTTAATAATATAATAGAGAAGAGTGATGAAATCATCACTCTTCTTCAGTCTCTTTTTGCTCTTCAACTATTCTTCCTATCCTAAAACTATACTTATAATCACTGTCTTTATACTCTTTTAAACTAAACTCTAAGCCTTGATATTGAAAGAACTCTGATGTTTTACTCATCCCATCTTCTGTATTACCTAAAGTTTCAAAGACTCTATTATATATAAGATCAGCTGTATCTTCTGATATTTCCTTATTGTTAGCAATTATCATGTTACTAATTAATTCTTTTGCTTTACTTTTCTTATTAAAATTAATACTTACTATACTAATATTTTCATCTTGATAATAAAAACTTATCTTTATATCATTAATAGCAATACTATCATCACTAATATTATCTATATTTATATCATTATCATTAACTTCATTAAAATTATTAATTAAACCTTCTAATGTAATATTATCTATTGTATCAAGCTCCCTTAAACTTTCAAAATCATCATTCTTAAGCTTTTCTTCCATCGTTTTATGATCTATTATCGATTTAGTTATCTCAGTTGATACAAAATAACATATAATTCCTAATATTATAGTAACTATAATAATTATAATAATCTGTTTTTTAGTTAATTTCTTTTTTTCTTTCTTTTCTTTTCTCTTCTTCATAGATACTTCATCCCTTCTTCCTAATTATAACAGATATTTACACTCTAGTCCTTTATTTTTATATATTTTTTATTAAAAATTTGGTACAATTAAAACGGTGATGATATGAAATATTTAACAATTGGACATGCATCTTATGATGTTACATTTAGAGTAGATAAGTATCCTATAGAAAATACTAAACAAAGAGTAGGAAAACACATCGACTGTGGGGGAGGTCCTGCTAGTAATGCCGGCTACTTATTAGCTTTGTGGGACTGTGATGTATCTTTTCAAGGTGTTGCTGGTAAAGACTATTATGGAGAAATGATTAAAGCCGAGTTTAAAATGGTAGGAGTTGATACTACTTACTTAGAACTAGTTGATAACTTTAATACAGATCTTAGTATTATTCTTGCTAATGCCACTAATGCTAGTAGAACAATACTAACTAGTAAAGATGATAATGTTCCTAAATGCAGTATACCTAATGATAATAAATACGATGTTATCTTAGTAGATGGTGAAGAAGAAGAGATGAGTAAAAGAGTTCTTCTTAATAATAAATCTGCTATTAAAATAATAGATGCAGGTAGTTTTAAACCTAGTACAGTTAATTTATGCCCTTATGTAGATTATCTTGTTTGTTCTAAGAACTTTGCCTTAGACTATACTAAATTAGATTATGATGGAAGTATAGATAGTCTTATTAAAATCCATGAGAAATTAACAAGTGACTTTAATAATACTATAGTAATTACTCTAGAAGATAAAGGATGTTTTACAAAAATAGGTGATACTTATAAACTAATCCCTAGTATTAAAGTAAAATCAGTAGATACAACTGGTGCAGGAGATATCTTTCATGGAGCCTTTACTTACTTTATAACACATGGCTATTCCCTAGAAGATACCTGTAAATTAGCTAATCTAACAGGAGCATTATCAACATTAAGAGTAGGAGGACGTTTCTCTATGCCTAAACTTTCTGCTGTCTTAGAAAGAAGGAACTTAGTTGATACTCTCTAGTTATCCCAGTATAGATTTACATGGTATGGATAGAAGTTATGCTACTTTTAAAGTAAAAGAGTTTATAGATGACTGTTATAAACTAAAATACGAGTATATCGTTATTATTCATGGTATTGGAACAGGTATTTTAAGAAATGCTATTAATCTCTATTTAAAAAATGATAAACGTGTGTTAGAATATAAACTAGATTTTATGAATCCAGGTTGTACTCTGGTAAGACTAAAATTTGACATTACTTAGGTTTTGTGGTATAATATGGCCAACTTAAGGAAAAGGGGGAGTTTGTATGTATACAGAAGAAAATGCAAGAGGTAGATTTCCACTTCGTGATATTTTACTAAAAGCGATAGTAGTTATAATTTTCTTGATTTTAATTATCTTTATAATTACTAAAGTAACTGAACCTAACAATAATACAGCTAAGTCAAGTTCTAACTACGATAAAGTCTTTAGTGAAAACTTAGAAGCAATGGAAAATGCCGCTTATAGTTATTTTACAACTGATAGATTACCAAAAGAGACAGGAGAAGTTAGTGAATTAACACTAAGAGAAATGATTAATTCTAATTTACTAAATGCTTTTACTGATGCCGATGGTAAAGCATGTAACGTTAATAATAGTTTTATTAGATTAACTAAAAATGATGATGATTATACTTTAAGAGTAAATTTAGAGTGTGATAAGAAAGAAGATTATACTCTTACTAAAGTAGGAGAATATGACTACTGTGAAGATGATATATGTAAGAGGGATACTAGTAAAGAAGAAAAAGAAACTACTAAAGAAAGTGAAGAGACTAAAGAAGTAGAGATTACAGAGAATAACAATACAAATACTAATACTAGTCAAAGTACTAATACAAGAAATAATACTTCAACATCTTCTAACAATACTGCAAATAATAGTTCTAATACTAATAATACTCCTCAAGTTACTACGATGTATGAGTACAGAAAAGTTACTAATCCAGTTTTATCAAATTGGAGTTCATGGAGTAGTTGGAAGTATAATGCTAATAGAATTAGTGCTGTTAAATGTAGTGATAATGATGCTAATTGTTTGAAGGAAGTACTATTATATTCAAGAAGAGAACAAGTAAGTATTAAAGATGGTAAACCAATATATGCTACTGTTCACTATTATAGTACGAGAACACGAAGATTAATAAGTAGTGGTTCTACTGATACTAAGTGGAGCACTTATAATGATACAAATTTATTAAATCAAGGATATACTTATACAGGTAATACAAGGTAGAGGTGATAATTATGGATAATAAAAAAATAGTTGGTATATATCGTTATGATGATTATGATAAAGATGGAAATAAGATAGATTTATATTGTTATGTAGAAGAAGATATGTCTACTGGAGAATTAAAATATAATTTTACAGCTAATAAAGATGAAGCAGTTGATGCGATTTATAGATATGGGAAAGAAAATAACTATAAAAGCATTGATGAGATGGTAAAGAGTCGTCCTTTAGCATTTAATTTAAATTGTAAAGATGCTAGAGATGTTTTCTCTAAGATAAAGATGTATAATTATTTATCTAATGAAGATTTTAATGAGTTTAAAGAAACGAAAGAAGCCTTTGAAAAAGGAACAGCTGATGATGACTCATTGAATCCAGATGATGATGAAGACTTAGATGATGATTATGATGATTCATTAAATCCAGATGATGCTGAAGACTTAGATGATGATTATGATGAAACTTTTGCTACAAAGCATCCTAAAATAGCAGCTGTTCTTAATAAAATACCTTTTGTTAAGAAGGGTAAATGGCTTGAACCAAAAGAAAGTATAAAGCAGAAATTACCTAAGGGTGTTAAAAAACTTAAAGTAGCAGTTCCTTATGTTACAGCCGCTGCTGTTGCTATTACAGGAGGATTTGGTCTATATAAATTAGCAAATGTACTAGATAATTTTAATAAACCTAAAACTGCCGGTACATTAGCAACTAATAAAGACAATAATTTAGATGATATAACTGATAAAGCAAAAGAAGAAGCAGAAAAGAAAAAACAAGAGGAAGAAGCTAAAAGATTAGCTGAAGAGGAGAATGCTAAGAAAGAAGCTGAAGCCCAAGCTAAAGCTAAAGTAGCAAGTACTAGTACTCCTACAAGTGCAAGTTCTAATGAAACTTATACTTATTCAGGTAACTCTTCATCAAACGGTGGTAGTTCTAGTTCATGGGATGGAGGAAGCTCAAGTTCTTCCCAAAGTGGAGGAGAAAGCGGTGTAACTGATACAAGTATGCCTGGATTCCAAAATCCTAATCAAACTATAGATGATAGTACATCTAATGTAGAACAACCAGAACAACCTCAAGAAGAAGATAAATATGATAATGTTTTCGAAAGTGATGACACTGTTTCTGTAATTGAAGGTGAAGAAGATACTGCTGATAATACAACCCCACCTGACCAAGAAATAGATGTTCCTGCTAAAACTGATGATAATGAAACACCACCTCAAGAAGATAATACTTCTGATGAAACTGAAGAAGATTTAAATAAGGATGATGTACCATTAGATCCTAGTATTCCAGAAGGTGCAATTGATAATGATCTAAGTTATGAATATGATAAAGTAATTGATGTAGAACCTGAGGAACTTCCATCACCTGATGAAGTATATGAATTTGCTGGTGGTGATAATGTAGCAACTGAAGAAGAGATTAAAGATGCTCAAAACAATCAAACTACTACAGAAGAATCAAATGTTGAAACAGTTCCTGTTGAACAAGCAGAACCTGAAGTAGAAGTTACAGAGTCTGCTCCTGAAGAAGTTGTAGCAGAGCCAGAACCTGAAGTAGAAGTTAGTGAACCTGCACCTGTAGAAACAGTTCCAGTAGAACAACAAGTAGAACCTGTTACTACAGAACAAGCAGTTGATCAAGCAATAGAAGCTTATGCTAATGGTACTGATGGTAATCTTGTTGTTGGAGCTGATGGAAGTATAACTTTTGAAGAAAACACTAATACAAATACAATAGAAGCAAATGGTATGACAAAATAGTTTTACTATTTGCTTTTTTTCTGTTATAATCATTTCAAGAATAGGAAGTGGTTGTATGGTTAATAATAACTTTGATTTACTTAAAGAACTTGACGATAATAAAAGCGAGCTAACAAGTTTTATCAATTCTAGTAGTAAAACTATTTTAGACGAAGAAATTAAAGCTAGGACAACTTTAATTAACCAATTAAGAGGATATTTTAGTCAAATCTTAGTTAGAGTACAAGATTATTTACCTAAAGAAGAATTTACTAACTATATTAATTTTCAAGATAGGATTATAAAAGAAATATCTTCTTTAGATAATAGTGATAATACTAAAAGTAAATTAGACTCTTTAAATAAAATATATAGTGAACTAATTAATACCTATAATACTTTAAATAATAGAACTTTAACTATTATAGAAAATGATAATCCCGTTATAAAATATAATAATGCAGTAAAGAAAGCTAATGAAATTATTTTATCTTTAAATAGTATAGAATTATCAAAAAGTCTTATAGAACCACTTTTACCACTATATGATGAAATAAAAACTACTAAAGATATTACATTAATAAATTCCTTTATAAATAAAGGAAGAGAAATATTATCTAATAATAATTCTAATATAAATGCTAAACTAGGTATGGAAAATGAAAGAGTATTCTCTTTATTTGCAAAGATAAATGATCAAATAATAGATTCTTGTTATATTAATAATAATAACTTAATCTATGCTTTATATACTCTTGAAGATGGTAGTAAATACTATGCAATTGTAAAAGAAGAAAAAGAAATAGAGATATTAAATCAAAGCTTTAGTAATCTTCCTAATTTAGTTTTAACTAAAGATAATATTATAAATACTTGTAAAATAATCATTAAGAATGCAGGTATTTACTATGACATAAATGAATATATGCGATATATTGAGAAAAGTTATAAAGGAAAAATGACTAAAGAAATAGATGATGTTATTTTAAAATATAAAACTAGATTACAAGAGTTAGAAAATATTATTGCAACCCAATTATCTTTTATAGATGATATCGCTTTATTAGTTAATCATAAACAATGTAATAAATATCCTAATATTACTTATAATGATGTTAGTATAGAAGAATATTTTCCTAACTATAATGAAGAAAATGACTCTAAATTAAAAGAAATAGAACATCTTATTATAGAAGTTTTACTAAATCCCAATATAAAAAGTGAATTTAATACTAAGAGTATCTTAAAGACTTTATATGATACCAATACTTTATCTTCACTTATATCTAGTAACTATGTTAAAGAAGATAATACTCCTATTGTTAATACAAGTGATAATATTAGTAATGAATTAGAAGTAACTGGTAATATTAAAACTAATTATGATAAGATTAAAGACTATTTAAATATGCGAGTAGAGGAGTTAAAACTACTTGAAAGTAGTCCTAAAATAAATGTAACTATTACTAAAGATGAAAATAATATTTTTAAAGATATAAATACAGTCTTAGATTTAAGTACCGCTATATCTATTTGTAATAAAGTCTATAAGAAAGGTCAAGGAGAATATGCTGTTATAGATTTTTTAAAAACAGGAAATACTTTAAAATTCACATCTAAGTATAAAGCTAGGGACTTAGCAAGTAGTGTTAATAGAAATAGCTATTTAAAATTATTACTTGAAAATATCTTTAAGAGATATTTATATCAAAGAGATAATAAAGACTTTGTAGAAAATATATTATCTAAAGATAGTATAAGTATTAAAGATATAGTTGATTTGTTATTAACAAATGATACTTTATTAATAAATGTTATTACTAATTATGATTATGAATATTTAAATAGTTTTTCTATAAAGTCTAAAAAAATAGAGGAATTATTAAGTAATAAAAATGATTTGATGATAGTAAGAATTAATAATATTTTAGAAGAAATTAAAAGAACAGAGAAAGTTGTATTAGATATTTAGTCTTCAAAACAAAAAAAATAATTATAAATTTTTGTTGATATTAAAGGGTTTGAACGTGTTTACGAAAACTCGTACTTGTAACTTTTTGAATTTTATTATATATTTGTATTAGGAAAGAAATTTCCTAAGTCATCTGACTCTCTTTACCATCTTATTTTGTTTTAAGTCGCCCAAATTAAACAAAAAAAGAAGAGTTTAGGTGACTCTTTTATTTTGTCTTAAACTAGATTATTAGTTTTTCTATATATTTTATCACTTTCAAAGATAATTTTTTCTTCATCTTCTAAAGAGTCCTTTAATACATCAAAATAAGGTTTAGAACTATCACAACTTAAGTAACTATATAAAAGATTAAAAACTTCTTTATTATCTTTAAATAAACTAAATAGACTATTAATATCATTTGTTCTATCATTTATTACTTCTTCAAAATTAATCTTATAGATTAACGATAAATTAGTTAAAGCTTGTTTTAATTTATCAGTATTATAACTAGGACTAAGCATTCTACCATTTAAGGTTAATTCATAATGACTTTCTGTTTTCTTAGGACTTCTTTTAGTAGCAGAATCAAAGTCTATTAAATGGCCACCATTTTTATCAATTAATTGATTAGTAAGAGCGATATCATTTAGAAGATAACCTTTGTTATGTAACTCTTTTAATTGATTAGTACAATCTAGTGTAGCCTTTAATCTTTCCTTATGAGTAAACATCTCTCTATTAATAACATAATCAAAAGTATAAGAGTGAGGATAATAATACATGATAAAGCCTTGAATTTTATTATCAACTCTATATTCATCTATAGGATAGCCACTACCTTTTATAGGACTATTATCTATTAAAGTCTTTATAGTAGATTCTTTTTCTTCAGTTAAATTATTTATTATTTTTATAACTTTACCATTAGGAAGAGTCTTATGAGTGGCAAGATAACCAAAAGCACCTTCCATATTAGGTAATTTCTTAATAAAACAAGATTCTCTAAAGCTTATATTCATAGTGTACCCCTTTCTAAAAGTACTATATAAAATACCACAAAATTAAAGAAAAATCAAGCTTAGGCTTTTCTAAAGAAGAAAATTACTGTATAATAGCAGGTAGAAAGAAAGGGATTATAATGAATAGTAAACCAAAAGGAACAGTTGATTTAACTGATAAGAAAGCAAGAATATGGAAATATGTAGAAGAAGTTATAGATTCATGTATGGAAAAATATAACTATAATTATATTAGAACTCCTATATTTGAATCAACAGAGTTATTTCATAGAGGAATAGGAGATTCTACTGATATTGTTACTAAAGAAACATATGACTTTAAAGATAGAGGAGATAGATCTATTACCTTAAGACCAGAAGGAACAGCAGGGGTAGTTAGAAGTTATATAGAAAATAAAATGTATGGTACTCATAACTTACCTGTTAAAGTTTATTATAATGGGACAATGTATCGTTATGAAAGACCTCAGAAGGGTAGATATAGAGAACTTAGTCAATATGGAGTAGAGGTTCTAGGTAGTAGTGATCCAATAATCGACGCAGAAGTTATCTCTCTTGCTTACAATATTAATAAAATGTTAGGATTAACAGATACAGTAGTACATATTAATAGTCTAGGAGATAAAGAATCTCGTGATAAATATAGAGAAGCCTTAAAAGAGTACTTTAAGCCTCATTTAGATGATTTATGTGATGATTGTAAGGAAAGGTTCGATAAGAACCCATTAAGAATTATAGACTGTAAAGTAGATAGTAATAAAGACTACTTTAAAGATGCTCCTAAAATATTAGATTATCTAAATAAAGAAAGTAAGGAACACTTTGATAAAGTATGTGAGTATCTTGACTTATTAGAAGTTAAATATGAAATAGATTCTAAAATAGTAAGAGGACTTGACTATTATAATCATACTGTTTTTGAACTAATGACTGAAAATAATAATCTTGCACTAGGTGGTGGTGGAAGATATGATAACTTAGTTAGTATGCTAGGAGGCCCAGAAACACCATGTGTAGGTTATGCAGTTGGACTTGATAGATTAGTTGATGAGATAATCTCTAGAGATATAGATAATGTTAGAGATGATATAGATGCTTTCATTATGTATGTTAATGAAGATGAAAAGAAAAATGCTATTTATCTTGCTAATGAACTTAGAATGTCAGGTTTTGTAGTAGAAACAGAATATACTGGAAGAAGTTTAAAGAGTCAGTTTAAAAGAGCAGATTACTTTAATAGTAAATATCTAATACTACTAAACAGTGATGACTTAAATGAAGGTTTAATTACTATTAAAAATAATAAAACTAAAGAAGAAGAAAAGATTATGATGGAATATATCATCTACTACTTTGATGAACATATAAGTGATGATAATCTACCTACAGATGAAGAATGTACTTGCCATAATCATAATCATGATGAATAAACAACAAGTTGAATTAAAAGAGATATTTAATCCATATGGTAAACCATATTTATTTTTAATAAAGCAAGAGGAGAGCAAAGTACATATTGTATCATCTTATGATAAAGATTTTTATAAAGAATTTATAAAATTAAAAGAAGACTATTGTAATGATACAATAGCATGTTCTAAAGAAATAAAAGAACTATTAGATAAAGATATATCTTACCTTTTAGATAGTTACCGTTTTAATGAAGAATTTATAAAAGAAGGTAAAGACTTATATAGATATGAAGAATTTATGAAAATAGAAAAAGAAGCAGAAACCATAAGAAAAAATACTTTATATGATTGGTCATTATTTAAAGATGGAAATAATTATCAAAAAAATTATATAAATTCTTTATGTGAACTTACAGGTAAAGGTGAGAATTTGTTTTATAGCATTTTATATATGGATGGTAATAATACAAAAATAGCTATTAATAGATATATGGAAAATAAATATGTAGTTTATTTTGAAGTTAATAGTTTTGTTACAGGGTTACATTTAATAAATAGAAACTATAAAAAGTTTAGTTATGCCGTATTACGACAAGGCAAAGAAGAAATTTTAAAAGCTAAAGATGCTGTATCAATAAAAACTTCTTTTTTTAGATTGCACAATATTGAAATTAGTAGACATTTACTAATGCCATATGAAGAAATGATAAAAGTGATAAAAAGTAATGATAGTAGTGATATTTATGAATTATTAGATTATATTGAAGAAAAGATACATAGTAATTATCCAAGAGAAGAGATAAAGAAACATTTATTAGATTGTATATTTGTAAAAGAGTATGAAGAAAAACATAAAGAAGGAGTGAAAAAATATGAAAAAAATTTATTTCAAAGACTTAGAAAATTATTTTGATAAAGAAATAGAACTTAGTGGTTTCGTTGAAAATATTAGAAATATTAAATGGGTACAGTTTTTAGTATTAAGAGACTCTACTGATAAAGTACAAGTAACTATTGAAAAAAGTGATGAAAATAATGCTCTGATGGTAGAGTTAGTTAATAATTTAACAGTTGAATCTACTATTAAAGTAACAGGGACATTAAAGAAAAATGAAAATGTTAGATTAAGAGGAATGGAGTTTATTCCAACTAAAATAGAAGTTACTAGTACAAGTGATGCTGAACTACCTATTAATATTCATGATAAAGATGCTCAATTATTAGATCAAAGATTAGATTATCGTTGGTTAGATCTTAGAAATGAATATAACTTTAATATCTTTAAGATTCAAAGCGATATGACAAAATTTATGAGAGAGTTTATGTATTCTCATGACTTTACAGAAATACATACACCTAAGTTAATAGGTGCTGCGAGTGAAAGTGGTGCTGATGTATTTGAAGTAAAATACTTTGATAGAAAAGCTTATCTTGCTCAGTCACCACAATTTTATAAACAAATGGCTATCACTAGTGGTTATGATAAAGTATTTGAAGTTGCACCAGTCTTCCGTGCAGAAAACTCTAATACTAGTAGACATACTACAGAGTTTACTGGCTTTGATGTAGAATTTGCATACATTGATTCATATCGTGATGTTATGGACTTAGAAGAAGAACTATTAACTTATACTTTAGAAAAATTAAATGAAAAGTATGGGGAGTTAGTTAAAAAACTTTATGATAAAGAAATAGTTGTACCTAAAGAAAAATTCCCAAGAGTAAAACTGGCTGACCTTTATGATGAGTTAGAAAAAAGATATGATTATAAAGTAGATGAATCTGAAAAAACAGATTTAACTACAGAAGCAGAAAGACTAAGTTATCGTTATGCTATGGATGAGTTCAACTCAGAATTTATCTTTGTTACAGATTTTTCTAAAGAAAAACGTGCTTTCTATCATATGAGAAAAGATGATGTTCCAGAAGGATATGACTTAATCTATAGAGGAGTTGAAATAACTACAGGAGCAGAACGTGAGCATAGATATGATGTTTTAGTTAAACAAGCGAAAGAAAAAGGACTTGATAAAGATGTAGAGTTCTATTTAGAGTTCTTTAAATATGGTTGTCCTCCTCATGGTGGCTTTGGTCTAGGAGTAGATAGACTTACTATGTTAGTATTAGGACTACCTAGTGTTAAAGAATCAATGCTAATCTTTAGAGGACCTAATAGATTAAATCCATAAGATGTGTAAATTTACATGTCTTTTTTCTTTTTTTATAGAATAATTTTCTATCTTCCCTTATACTCTAAGTAAGAAAGGAAACTAGCTTATGGAAAATGTAAGAAGAGTAGGGATGCTATTTATTGCATTAATAACCCTAATAATAGTAGCATCCATCATATTTATAGTTAATATTAATCTAAAAGAAGAAAGCATTGAAACATTTAATGAAGATAGTAGTAGTCTTTCTACTGAAGAAGTAGCATCTCTATTAGAATTAGTTAATATCTATGATAGTTATATAATTACTTTTGACGGTACAAAAGACTTAAGTACTTTGTCTAGTAAAGAAAAGATTAACTTTATAGATAGACTACCTATTGATGTAAAAAATGAACTTAACTTAGACTTTAATAAAGGTGTTAGTTTAAAAGAAGTAGAATCTACTTTAAAAAAATATTTTGGACCTAAAACAACTTTTAATCCAGTAAATTCTACTTGTTTTCTAGATGATGGAGATTATTTAATTTATGATAGTAATACTAAAATGTATAAAGCAGATAATAATTATCATGCTCATAGTGCATATACTCCTTTATCTATAGAAAATTATTATATAGAAGGAGAAAGAAGAGTAGAAGGAGATAAATTAATCTATTCTATAACATTAAAAAAAGCCTTTGCTTATCCAAATACATCATCATATTTCAGTAATTATACTGATTTAGTAAATAATAGAAATTTAGTAGTAGATTTATATGAAGAATATAATGACTATGAATCTAGTGATATCAATAAATTAATAGAGCCTTACAAAGATGAATTAACTAGTTATACCTATATCTTTGAAACAAAAGATAGTATTGATAATAGTTACTTAATAGAACTTGCAAATCTTAATAGTCAAAGTGAATTTTAAAAGACCTTAACATTTAGTTAAAGTCTTTTCTTTTGTATAACCATCACTATAATCTACCGCTTCTTCATACTTTTCTATTGCATTATCATAACTTTCTTCAGTACTGTTTACTCTATATGCTAAAAAAGTTTCTTCATACTCTTTAACTGTTTGATAATGAGCACTAAACTGATTAATATTTTCTTTAATAAAATTATCTTTAGTTATATTAAGTCCATTTCTTAGACCATTAATTAAAGTAATCCCATTATTGATAAGAGTACTATATATAATTAAGTTACCTATAACACTACTTTTATAAACATTAAACTCTTCTTCTAAATAACCTATATTTCTATAAGAAGATTCTAAGAATCTGTTCTGTTCTTTTTCAGTTAAATCTCTTTCAAGAGATATCTTTAACAACTTAAAGAATGTACTATTATCTTTTAAAACTTTTCTTTCTTTCATAAGTTCTAACATAAAATCCCCCATTTCTTATAGCTACTTATTATAACATAGAAAAATTATAAGTCAAAAAGTATTTGCTAAAACAATTTATCATGATACAATAAAGATGTATTAAATGAAAGAGATTTCATTTAATATTAATGAGGTTTTACCATTCCCCTAAAAAAATGGACTTATAAAGCGGTTTACCATTCCAGTAAAAAATGGTTTGATAAGGAGATAGCGATAAAGTTATCTCTTCTAATTATTTTATATTCTGATATGAATGAAGATAAAAGGTATTTACTAAAATAAATTATTGTGATACAATAAAGATGTATTAAATGAAAGAGATTTCATATAATATAAAAGTAAGTATAAATTTACTTACAATAAATATGAAAATGTTTCTCGCTTCTGGGTGGCTGGCGAGTAATAAGTAATCCCAGTCGACAATGTTTCTCGCTTCTGGGTGGCTAGCGAGTAATAAGTAATCCCAGTCGAAAATGATTAGAAAGTTCTATCAAATGATAGAATTTTCTTTTTAAATTTGTAAAAAAAATATTGACGAACATATTTTTAATGTAGTACACTTAAGTTACAAATTATATATTTTTTTGGGGGGGGTACATACATGAAAATAAAAACAGGTTATTTATATCATATTAAAGATGAATTTTTCGATATTGTTAATGATGAGAATTTAATGACTAATCATGAGCGAGGTAAAAAAAGGCCTACTTATTTTACTATTAGAGATAAAGATATACTATGGTTTATTCCTTTGAGCAGTAAGGTATCTAAATACAAAAAAATAGTAGATAAGAAAATAGTAAGATATGGTTTTTGTAATACGATTTTAATTGATAAAGTATTTGATAAAGAAAGTGTTATTTTATTACAAAATGCTTTTCCTACATTAGAAAAATATATTGATCATGTTCATACAGTTGATGGAAAACCTGCGAAAGTTCCAGAAACTTTAGAAAAAATAATTGTAAATAATTTTAAAAATCTATTGAAATTAAAAGATAAAGGAATAAACCTATTTTTTGCCGATATCGATAAAATTAAAGAACAGATGTTAAAAGAACTTGATAATACGCAATTAGAAAATTCTAGTAGTTTATAGAATTTTCTTTTCTATTGTGTTAAAATAATTGATAGATTGGTAAGGAGGGATATTCATGAACAATAATCAAGATATTATTAATGAAGTTAGAAGAAAAAATGATATTGTTGATGTTATTGGTGAGAAGATTCCTCTTGAAAAACGTGGTAAAAACTATTTTGGAGTTTGTCCTTTTCATGATGATACTAATCCTTCTATGAGTGTTTCAAGAGAAAAGCAAATCTATACTTGCTTCTCTTGTCATGCGACTGGTAATGTCTTTACCTTTTTAATGAACTATGAACATAAAGAATTTAATCAAGTCTTAAGTGACTTAGCAAACCGTGTTGGTATTACTTTAAGTGGTTTTAAAACTAAAAAAGTATCAACTAAATATGATGAATGGTATAAAATATATGATCTTGCTAATAAATATTATCAAAACAATTTGCTTAGCAAAGAAGGAGAAGGAGCAAGGGAATATTTAAAAAATAGAAGTATTGATGATCTGACTATCAAAGAGTTTGAAATAGGATATTCTCTAAAGATGAGAGATGATCTTACTAAATTACTTACTATGAAAGGACACTCTATTGATTTACTTAATAAAATAGGACTTAGTAGTGAAGATCACGATATATATAATTCCCGTCTAATGTTTCCTTTACACGATTTGAACGGTAAGGTAATAGGCTTTAGTGGTCGTATTATAAATAATGGTAAACAAAATAAATACCTTAATACTAAAGAAACAGAACTCTTTAAAAAAGGTAAACTTTTATACCATTATCATATCGCTAAAGAAGAAGCTCGGGTTAAAAAGTCTGTTATAATCATGGAAGGCTTCATGGATATTATAAGGGCAAGTACTGTCGGTATTAAAAATACAGTCGCTACTATGGGTACTGCTTTGACAAAAGACCATATCAAAGAGATTAAAAGACTATCTAATAACATTATCCTCTGTTTTGATGGTGATGAAGCAGGAGTTAAAGCGACACTAGCTTCAGGAGAATTATTTAAAAGCGAGGGAATAGAAGTTAAAGTAATAACACTTCCAGGAGAAGATGATCCTGATACCTATATCTTAAAGAATGGAAGAGATGCTTTTCAAAGCTTGATAAATAATGCCGTTTACTATAGTGACTTTAAGATTAAGAACTTATCTCGTAATCGTAACTTTGCTAGTAGTGAAGAGAAAGCTAACTATATTCATGAAGTATTAGAAGAAGCTTCTAAAATAAATGATACTATTAGAACAGAAATTATACTAAAAGACCTTGCAAAAAAGTTTGAAATAGGTTATAATACCCTAGAAAAAAGTTTTCAGGAGTTAGTTAACAATAAAGAAATAAAAAAAGAAGTGGTTACTACTCCTAGAAAAGTACAACCTAAGAAAAAAGATAAGTATCAAAAAGCAAGCCTCAATATTATATATTATATGCTAAATAAACAAGATATAATAGATATGGTAGAAGATGAACATTTAGTGTTTCCTACCGAAGCTTTAAGAGCATTAGAAAGTGAAATTGTTTATTTTTATCATAAGTATGGGTTTATTAATGAAGCAGACTTTTATACTTACTTAACACCTAAAGGGGAGTTACTTAATCTCTTAAATGAAGTATTAGAGATGGACTTAAAGACTACTCTTACTAAAGAAGAACTCTATGATTACTTTAAAGTGATAAGAGAGTATAACTTCAAGAAGACAATTAATAATTTAGAAGAGAAAATTAAAAATGAAACAGATCCAGTAATGCAAGTAAAATACGCTGAAGAGATTAGAAAACTAAGAATAGGGGAGAGTTAAAATGGTAGAAGAAATAAAAACAATGGAACAAAGAAAAGAAAGACTTATTAAGTTAGGTAAAGGACAAGGATATATTACATATGAACAGCTAGCATCTGAATTAAAAGGCCTAGAAATCGATAGTGATAGCCTAGATGACCTATATAATAGCTTAATTGCCGAAGGCATTGATATCGTATCAGAGGATGGAAGCGATGATGCCAGTGGTGAAGAAATTACTGAACATACTAGAACTGAAGACTTAACAATGTCTAAAGATGTTAAAATAAATGATCCTGTTAGAATGTATTTAAAAGAAATAGGTAGAATACCTCTACTTAATAGTGATGAAGAATTTGAATATGCAGAACGTGTTGTAAATGGTGATGAAGAAGCGAAAAGAGTACTTGCAGAGTCTAATCTTCGTTTAGTTGTTTCTATCGCTAAACGTTATGTAGGTAGAGGAATGCTTTTCCTAGATTTAATCCAAGAAGGTAATATCGGTTTAATGAAAGCCGTTGAGAAGTTTGATCCAACTAAAGGATATAAATTCTCAACATATGCAACTTGGTGGATTAGACAAGCGATAACAAGAGCGATAGCAGATCAAGCTAGAACTATTAGAGTACCTGTTCATATGGTAGAAACAATCAATAAACTAGCAAGGATTCAAAGACAACTTACTCAAGAGTTAAATAGAGAACCAACTGATGATGAAATTGCTGAAAAGTTAGAAATGCCTGTAGAAAAAGTACGTGAAGTATATAAAATCAGTCAAGATCCAGTCGCTCTAGAAACACCTATTGGTGAAGAAGATGATTCTCATTTAGGAGATTTTATAAAAGATGATAGAATGATAGGACCAGAAGAATATACAACAGAAGAAATGTTAAAAGAAGAACTTGCTAATGTCTTATTAACATTAACAGACAGAGAAGAAAAAGTTTTAAGACTTAGATTTGGTCTTGATGATGGACAGTGTAGAACTCTAGAAGAAGTAGGA
The DNA here is from genome assembly GCA_949291575.1 of uncultured bacterium. Taxonomy (GTDB): domain Bacteria; phylum Bacillota_I; class Bacilli_A; order RF39; family UBA660; genus Onthousia. The sequence goes on along the minus strand of CASEWH010000052.1, from coordinate 5,416 downwards.
CAAATATTTGGTGTTACAAGAGAGCGTATTAGACAAATAGAAGCTAAAGCTTTAAGAAAATTAAGACATCCATCTAGATCAAGAAAATTAAAGGATTTTTTAACAGATTAAATGAAAATAAATAACAGATTAAAAACAATAGGGGATTTAGTTCCCCTTTCTTCATATCCCTTAGATATTGGGTGTGATCATGCTCTCTTGTCCATCTATTTAGTTAAAGAAAAAGGTCTTAGTAAAGTAGTTGCTAGTGATAATAAAAGTGGTCCATTAAAAAAAGCGAAAGAAAATGTTGATTTCTATAAAGTATCAGATAAAGTTAAATTACTTAAAAGCGAAGGCTTAGATTCTTATACAAAGGGAATAGATACTATAACTATTTCAGGTATGGGAGGACTTAATATTAATAAAATATTAGATGATAATAAAAAATATTTAAAAAATATTGATACCTTAATACTCTCACCTAATAATTATTCCCTTGCTGTTAAAAGAAAATTAATAAAATTTGGTTATCATATAGAAGATGAAGTATTAGTTAAAGAAAAAAATATTATATATGAAATATTAGTTTTTAAAAAGGGAAGAAAATACTATTCTTATAAAAAACTATTCTTAGGACCTATTTTAATGACTAAAAAAGATAACCTTACTAAAGAATATTATCAAAATATCTTAGATACTAAAAAGTCCTTACTTAATGCTTTACCTAAATCATTTAGAAATAAAATTAGATTAACTAAAAAAGAAATAAAGTATTTAGAAGAAATGTTATGATTCTAGCTTTATTTCTTTTCTTTTTTATTTATTCCTATAATCGCACCAACACTAGTTGTTAATAATATTATTATACTATAAATGCCTGTTCTAATATCAAAAGCACTATTAGTTATTAACTTTAATATAACCATAACTAGTAAGAATATCGCTCCAAGTTTTAAACCTTCAACAAATCCATATTTTAAAGAAGATTTACCAAAGAAAAGAGCGCTAACAAATAAAGTGACTAACACAATAAGCATTTTCATAATATTATAAATATTATTATTAACAATATCAAAGTAATATAAAGTATTTAATAATAAACCTAAAATAAGTATACTGCTAAAAATAATTAATAAAAATTTACCTAGTTTTTTTAAATAATTCATTTAAGTTCACCTAATAAAATCTATGAATTTTAATAAAAAATATGTTAAATAAATAAGATTTTCATAAATTTTTCATAGTAATTTTATTTGCTTTGTTTTATAATTATTATAGGCTATCTAAGAATAAAAAGTATCTACAGAGGAGGCAGTGTCTGTGAAAAAAAGAAAAAAGGGATTTACAATGGTAGAGTTGTTAGTAACTATTATAATACTAGGTATACTAACAACACTAGCATATTTCGGAGTTAGTACAATATTAAATAGAGGTAGTAATAGTTACTACGATTCACAAGAGAATATGTTAATACTAGCAGGAAGAGAATATTTTTCTGATTATAGAGATAAGTTACCAAAAGATATAGGAAAAACAGCAAGTGTAACACTAGATACATTAATAAAAGAATCATATATAGCCCCAGTAAAAGATGAAGATGATAATGATTGTAATAGAGATAAAACAACAGTAACAGTTCAAAAGATAACAGATAAAGATTATCAGTATTATGTAACATTAGTCTGTGATTATTATGAGACTGAAGAAGATAGTGCCGATCCAGTAATAACATTTAGTCCTAATAAACAGTCAACAACAAAGACTATAACAGTAAGTATGGAAGTAACAGATAATAAAGATGTGGCAAGTTATAGATATGTGATAACAAAAGATGGAGAAGAGTATAAAGATAGTGAATATCAAAGCTATACAGGGAAAGTAACAATAAAATTAACAGAAAAAGGATTATATGAAATAGTAGGATATGCTTATGATACAAGTGGAAATAGAAGTAGTAAAAGAAGTGGTAAATATTCAATCTATGTAGGAATAGATTGTTCACAAGTAGAGTTTGATAGTGATATAAAAGTAAGAACTTGGACAAATAAGAATATATCAGTAACAATGAAATTACCAGATAATACATATAGATGGGAATTAAGTAGAAGAGTAAATGGAGGAGAATATACATCTGTAGATAATTATATAGGAGCATCTAATAGAACCTTAACATTAAATACAGAAGGAAAACATCAATTAAAGTTAGTGCTATATGATGCGGATGGAAACAGTTGTACTGTAACAACAGGAGAATATTATATAGATAAAACAGATCCAACATGTACAAGTAGTGGAGGAAGTACTGCTTGGACAAGTGGGAATAGAACTCTAATAGGAACTTGTAGTGATAAAGGAGGTAGTGGATGTACAGGTAATGCTAAAAAGGTATATGATGATGATACTAATAAAACAAATCAATCTCCAGGAACAGTAGAAGATAAAGCCGGAAATACTGCAAGTTGTCCTGCTAACCAAACCGTAAGAATAGATAAAACCGCTCCAAAATGTGTAAGTAGTGGAGGAAGTACTGCCTGGACAAGTGAAAATAGAACTCTAATAGGAACCTGTAGTGATAGTGGAAGTGGTTGTAAAGGAAATGTTTCAAAACCATATACAAGTGCCGGTGAATGGTTAAATCAATCTCCAGGAACAGTAGAAGATAACGTAGGTCATACTACAAAATGCCCTGCTAATCAGACTGTAAGAATAGATAAAACTAAACCAACTCTATCAGTAGTATTAAAGAAAAAGAATAACTCTACTGACCTAAATAGTAGTTCTAATATTAATTCTTTAAAAAATTATAGTAATAACACTTGGTATAGTGGTTATGTAGTAGCAAGAGCAAGCTGTACTGATGATTCTGGAAGTTGTAGTATATCATATCAAGTAACAGGAGCTTCCACTAATACAAATGGCTATGTAAATGGTAATACAAGAAATATTAATGCAGAGGGTACTAGTTATATAACTTTTAAAGCGACAGATGCAGCAGGTAATACAGTTACTAAGTCATATACAATTAAACTAGATAGATCAATGCCAACTCCTGGTATAAGCTTTAAAAATGTATGTTCATCAAGTTGTACAAATAATAGTGGTACAAGTTATAGTGCTGTAACATGTAATATAACAGTCTCTTATGAAGGAACAAGTTGGAGTTTTACAACTACTGAAAAAGATAATTCAGGTGGATCTGGATATGCACATTGGTATGCTTACTTTAAGGGAACGTCAGGAAGTGGTTGCAAAGATAATGGTAAAGGTTTAGATTGGAATAAATGGTATAAAGACTCCTCCGGTTATTTTGGAAAACAAGGATGTACAAAAGGAGTTTATAAAGTAAAAAATGAAGATAAGGCTGGAAATCAAAGTAAAGAGTTAACAATTAATATTACTTATTCTTCAAATTGTGGTTAAAGGAGGATATAATGAATAGAAAAATAAGAATTACAGGTATTATAATAATCAGTGTTCTTCTTGTATTTTTGATTTCAATAATAATATATAATGTTGTATATCTTCCTTCTATAAAAGTAAAAGAACAAGAAGATAACTTTCCTCATATTAGAGAAGAAAAAAATATAAAAGAAAAAACAAAAAATCTAAAAATATGTAAAGAAGGTATAGTCTGTAACTATGATATAAGTTCCTATACAACTATAACAACCTCTTTGAAGTCTACTGTTCTTGCTAATATTATTAAAGATATTAATAATAAAGTTAATGAATTATATAATATTAGTAAACATTCTACAGATATGACATTAAAAGAATGTTCTAATGTTTCTAGTTTATATAAACGTAGTATTATGACTACAAGTAATCTCACTATTTATGATAGTAGTGATATTATAAGTTTGACATTAATAAGTAAAGAGACTAATTTATGTACATTAGTATCTAATCAAGATATAACTGCTTATTTATATGATGTGAAAAACGATAATATCTTGACCGAAGATGATATCAAAAAAACATATAATATTACAGACGAAGAAATATTAACTGCTATAAAAAATAATATTGAACAAATGAATATAGATGAATCTAAAACATATACAACTAATATTACTGATTATAATCTATATATAGAAACTGATGGTACAATAGGAGTGTATTATAAACAACCAGAAGATAATATTTATTATAATGTATTATTAAATAAACATATATAAGAGAGCTCAGGCTCTCTTGTTCTATTATTAAATATATGTTAAACTTAAAAAGAAAGAAGGAATAACAATGAAAAAAATTATTTTAACAGGTGATAGACCTACAGGTAATTTACATTTAGGTCACTATGTAGGATCTTTAAAAAATAGAGTAGAATTACAAAATAAAGGGAATTATGATGAGATGTATGTATTTATTGCAGATACACAAGCTTTAACAGATAATTTTAATAATCCTAAGAAAGTTAGAGATAGTGTAATAGAAGTAGCGTTAGATTATTTATCTGTTGGCCTAGATCCATCTAAAGTAACTATCTTTATTCAAAGTATGATAAGAGCATTACCAGAACTTACAATGTATTACATGAACTTAGTAACACTAGCAAGGTTAGAGAGAAATCCTACTGTAAAAAGTGAAGTAAAACAAAAAGATTTTGGTAGTAGTATTCCAGTAGGATTTTTAAATTATCCTATTAGTCAAGCAGCAGACATAACTGCTTTTGATGCTACTATTGTTCCTGTAGGTGATGATCAATTACCTATGTTAGAACAAGCAAGAGAGATAGTTAGAAGTTTTAATAACATTTATGGAGATACTTTAATTGAACCTAAAGCAGTAATACCAGATAATGAGGTCTGTAGAAGACTTCCTGGTACAGATGGTAAAGCTAAGATGAGTAAATCTTTAGGGAATTGTATATATCTTAAAGATGATAGTGAAACAGTTAAGAAAAAAGTTATGAGTATGTATACAGACCCTAATCATATAAGAGTAGAAGATCCTGGAGATACAAAGAATAATACAGTATTTATATATTTAGAAGCCTTATGTACAGATGAACATTTTAAGAAGTTTTTACCAGAATATAAGAATCTTAATGAATTAAAGGCACACTATGAAAAAGGTGGTTTAGGTGATGTTAAAGTAAAGAGATTTTTATATAATGTTATAGAAGATACTCTAAGTCCTATAAGAGAAAAAAGAAAGTATTATGAAGAGAATATTAACCTTGTTTATGATATGTTAAAAGAAGGAACAAAAAAAGCGAATGAGAAAGCTGAAATTACTCTAAAACGTGTAAAGAAAGCAATGTTAATTGACTATTTTGATTAAAATTTTGTGATTTTTCAGAGAAAATTTTACATTAAAAAAAATTAATTTTCAATAAAAATTTTACATATGAGAAATTGATTTTACATCAATTTCTTTTTTTCGTATTTTCAGTGATTATTTTACAGTTTTTTTGTATTATAAAGTT
>CASEWH010000051.1 GCA_949291575.1 uncultured bacterium | reverse complement strand
ATCATCATAGCCATCAAGTCTTGCCGAGTTTATTTCTTTTCTTCTCATTTTTTCAGCATCATAAAGCACTCTAAACTCATCATTTTCACTTAACCTTTCTAATTCTTCCACTACTTTCAAAGCCTCCTTATTACCATTAGCAATATTTCTCATCTCTTCAAAAGACTCTGCTCTAAACATTGCTAAATATGTTTCTTTTTCGTTACTACCATTATAACGTACATTTTCAAGACTTTCAAGATATATGTCATAAACTTTTATATCATCTATAACATCATTATATTTTTCATTTATTAAATCATATCCAACGCTAATCGCCTCTTTATCATTTTTATATTTAGAATTATTAAAGTTAATAAGAATAGTATGCATCTTTTTAAAGTCTTCTCCTTCTACTAGTCCTCCGTCCGGTGCTTAAGTAGCATATAAATACTTTCTGGCTTTTAATAAAGTCCTTTTATCAGCATTTTTATTCATTTCAATTATAATAAAATCATTGTCTTTCTTTAGTAGTATATCTAGTCTATAATCTCTAGCTTTATTTCCACTATTTATCTCATTATTATAAAGTTCATATTCACTTATATCAACATTAGTTGTTGATTTAATCACTTTTTTAAAAAAATCTCTATAATCTTTAAACATATACTTAAATGTACTGTCCGCTAAAAGGGTTACAAATTTATCATCTTCATTATTTTCCATTAATTTACCTCTCTTTCAAATATTGTTTTCATACATGTATGTAGTGAGTACACTAACATAAGAAGAAAAGTAATGCAAAAAGAGAATTTTGTAAATTCACTCTAAAAACAGGGGGCAATTTTATAAATTCGTCTAGAGAAAATTAAAAATTGACTCTAAAAAATAGGGTCAATTTACAAAATTCATATAAATTTTATTTTTTTACATAGGCTGTTCCTTTGGATTCAGTATTACCTTTAGCTTTATCATCACTTCTAACTAAACCTAGATAGTTCTCTCTTTCTATATTAGCTTTAATTTCCTTTAAAGTAGCCAAAGATAATTTATCAATACTATTAATATCAAAATAGTTCTTATCATTCTCTTTATCTTTTTCTTGTTTTATTTTAGCAATTGCTGGTCTATCTTTATCTTTAACATTTTCTAAGATATTCTCATTATTAAGGTCTGCTTGGTTTAAGACTTCTTCATTTTCAAGTAAATAATCATTCTTTTTAATCTCTTTTCTTTTATTATATATCTTCTTAACACTTATCGCTTTAATAGCACTATACGCTAAAATTATTGTAGGAAAACCTATTCTTATGGCATTTGCAAATAACAAATGATTAGGATTAGGAACACCATTTACCATAGCACCAACAGCAACTAAACCTCCTATAAAAAAAGCTACAGACTTTGCTATATTTTTACAATATTTATCATCCAATTCTTCTTCGCACATTTTATTTCTTAAATGTTGTTCTGTCATTAACTGTAAAAGCTTAACTTTATTCTCCTCTACTTTAGCATACCTAGGTTTAGAACCATCTGACATATAAACTACTAAATCATTATAATCTTCTGTAGTTATCTCAACAGCAGAAGCATTTTTTCTAGTATTTTTTTGAATAGTTCCTTTTTTTACTTCAAAATGCTTTATATAAGTATTGCTCTTCTTATCTTCATCTCTAATTACTTTCATAATTATTCCTCTTTTCTGTTCTTATATACTATCACAAAAGGATAAAAATAACAATAAAAAAAGACTTTATTAAGCCTCTTCTTTCTCTGTCATATCTACAACTGTTTTTCCTTTATAACTTCCACATTTAGGACAAACACGATGTGCTTTAATCATTTCACCACAGTTAGGACATTTAACCATACCAGGTACTTCAAGAGCATTATGACTTCTTCTCATTCTTTTTCTTGTTTTAGATACCTTTCTAAAAGGAACTGCAAACATTTGAATATCTAACTTTAACATTATATCACTCCTTCTCTATTTCTTTTAATAAATCTTTAAAGGGATTATTAGTATTATCTTTAACATCATCTTCACTAATAACTCTCCATCCATCCCCTTTATATTTATCATAATTTGTAACTTCGCTATAGCGAATAGGGATCTCTAGTACTATATTTTCCCATAAAATGTTAATAATATCAAGAGTAAATTGATCTTTTTCTAAGAATTCAACCACATTTTCACTAATTTTAAAGGAAAAAGGATAATTAATTGGTTCTAGACTAACAGAATCATTTAACTCCATAGTACTAGAACATTCTATATCTAAGAATAAATTATCATCACTTGGATAAGTTAAGTTACCTGTTACTTTAACTTCCTCTAAATCTATTATCTCAGTATTAGCATAATTTCCTTTAGGAATGGTAAAGTTTTCATCTATATCAATACTATTAATACTACCATCTAATAATTCTTTTATATTCATAAAACTCACCATCTCTTAAAAAATACCATAAATAATAAAATAACCATACTACATGCAACTGACATACTTTCCTTTAAGACATAACTTCTCTCATAGAAGCAAGCAAGGTCATCAACAATATTGACAATCCAGCTTTCTAAATATTTTGGGGGAGTTTTTCCTACTGGAAACATATGAGCAGCGATTATATCTTGCTCTAAATCATTTAAATCAAAATACTTATTTGAGTTTTCTAAAGCTATCTTAGGATGATTTACTAACATATGAGCTTTCTTTTCTTCATACTCATCTAAAAAGAAATCATGTAAAACCGCTCCTCTTGTTGTACTTCTATAATCTAAATGACAAAACTTAGTTACTTTATATGAATAGTAAGCAACTCTCATCATATGAGAATATCTATCCATTCCATGATGAACACAGGTTTTTGTCTTTTGATACTCACTATTACTTACAATTGGCATTATTATATTATTAAACTCCTCATTTGGATAAAAAGTTCTCATAAAATACCCACTTTCTCTTCTCGCTTTTCCATAAGCATATATAATTTTATCACAGAACTATTACTTTATCAAGTTTACACTACTACTTGACACTTATTTAACTAATCTCGGCTTTAACTTTTTTAACACCTTTTTTGATATCATTTTTAAAGAAACGATAACTTGCTGATATTAAAATATATACTGGTAAAGCGATAATTATACCTAAAGGTCCTCCTACTGTACCACCGATTGACACCATCATAATTGTAATTAATGGATTGACATTATTTGTCTTACCATAGACTCTAGGAGATATAACATAACCATCTAACTGAGGGAAAATTAAACAGATAACTAGAGTTGCAATAAATAGTGTTGGACTAATAACTGATGCAGTTAACAAAGCTAGCAAGTTAGTAATTAGTCCTCCAAAATAAGGAATAACGGTAGTAAGAGAGGCTAAGACTCCAAATAAGAACCAGTTAGGATGCCCTACTATTAAAAAGACTATAGAATATTCAAAGAACTGAATAACCATGAAGGTTAAGAGTCCTTTTAAATAGTTACTAAGCTCTGTATCTAGGGCTTTAACATAACGATAATATTTATATTTAACTTGTCTTAAAAAATTACCTACTACTTTTCTAATATTATCCATATAAGCAAGAAAGTAAATTGATACAACATAACAAATTACTACTTTACCTAAGAATGAAGCAGTTTTACCAACTATATCAATAGAACCATCTTTTAGAAAGTTACCTAAACTATTAATTATATCGTTTAAATAACCTTCACTACTATCTGATATAAAGTCTAGATTTATATTAAATTTATCACCAACATCTTCTATAACTTTACCAAAGTTAGTTGCAAACATAACAAGTTGATTATATAAAAGTGGTAGTGTTATAACTAAAAGAGCGATAATAATAGCAGTTACTCCTACTACAACAATGGTAACAGCAAGGCTCTTTCTAACACCTTTAGATACTAGTTTCCTAACTATAGGATTAAGGGCATAAGAGATAGCAAAAGCAATGATAAAAGGCATACAGATACTAATAACAGATGAAAAGATATTAAACCAAGTACCTATATTAGTAACTATAATATATAAAAGCCCCATAAGGATTAAAAAGTTTAATAATTTATAATTTATTCTATTTTTATACATAATTATCTCTCCAACATAATTGTAGTAGGTCCCATATTAGTTAAAGTAATAGACATATCTGCCCCAAATACTCCACTTTTTGTAGGAACATATTCACTTAAAACTTTATTAAAATATTCATACAAGAGTTTAGCTTTCTCTCCACTCATCGCTTTAATATAACTAGGTCTATTACCTTTAGAGGTATCAGCATAAAGAGTAAACTGAGAAATTGATAATATAGAGCCTTTAACATCTAAAATAGATAAGTTCATCACTCCATTGCTATCTGGAAATATTCTAAGATTAAGAATTTTTTTAACCATCCAAAGAATCGTATCTTTATTATCAGTATCAGTAAAACCAACAAGAAGCATTAAACCATTATCTATTTCACTAATATTTTTATTTTTAACAACACATTTGGCATTACTACATCTTTGAACTAAAACTCTCATGATATCAACCTCTCTACACTTGTAATATATGGTAAATTATCTAAATCTAGTATTAATTTGTCTAAATGAGCTTTATCATTAACTGCAACTTCCATCTCATAAGTAGCATATTCATCTCTATTTATTGTTTTAATACTAGTAATAGAAACATTATCTTTACTAACAGTACTAGTAATATCAATTAATTTATTATCTAAGGTATCTGTTCTAATAAGTAAATCACTATAATATTTATTAGTAGGTGTGGAATCCCAACTTACTTTAATACATCTATCATCCATACTAGCAAGATTACGACAAGTACTTCTATGAATAGTAATACCATTACCTCTTGTAATATATCCTACTATATCATCACCATGAACTGGTTTACAGCATGATGCTATAGATACTTTTATTTTGTCTATTCCATCAACAATTATGTCAGAAGCATTATCATTTATTTTGACAATATTTTTTAAAAGTTTAGGTTTTTCTTCTTCACGTTTTTCATAATTTATATTAATAACGTTATTAGGAGTATGTTTACCACTGCCTATATCATAGTATAAGTCATCAAGATTATCTATTTTTAAGTTTTTATAAACTTCTTTAATCTTCTCATCACTATAAAACTCTACAAGTGGTATTTTTCTTTTTCTAAGCTCTTTTTCTAAGAACTCTTTACCTCGTTCTACTAAAACTTCTTTTTCATTTTTACTAAAGTAACTCTTAATCTTATTACGAGCTCCTGTAGTTTTAACGATATTTAACCACTCTTTAGATGGATGGGCACTTTTATTAGTATTTATTTTAACGATATCATTACTCTTTAATTCATAATCCAAAGGAACAATATTACCGTTAACAAAGGCCCCAACTGTAGTCTCTCCTACTTTACTATGAACTTTATAGGCAAAATCAAGTGGTGTCGCTCCCTTAGGTAGTTCAAAAACATCACCTTTAGGAGTAAAGACATAGATATTATTATTTAAAACTTCATCTTTAACAGAACTAACAAACTCTTCACTACTCATCTTATCATTTTCAAGTTCCATTATCTCTTTAAAGAACTGTAGTTTTTGAGTTGTAATAGATTGTAGATTAGCAGTTTTATTACTACCACCATTTTCTTTATAAGCCCAGTGTGATGCAATACCATTTTCTGCTATTTCATCCATCTCATAAGTTCTAATTTGTATTTCAAATAAATATCCATCTATACCAAAAACTGTAGTATGTAGTGACTGATACATATTAGGTTTAGGCATAGCGATATAGTCTTTAAAACGTTTAGGTAGTGGTCTAAACTTAGAATGAATTAGTCCAAGAGCAAGATAACAATCTTGTTCTGTATCTACTAAAACACGAAGAGCAAGTAAATCGTAGATGTCACTAAATTTCTTTCCTTTATCTAATTTATTATAGATACTATAAATACTCTTAGCACGGCCTTTAATCTGATGAGGGATATGATGTTCATTTAATAGTTCAGTTACTTCTTCTTGCATCTCATAAACAGTAGTATCACGTTCTGCTTTGGTTTTATTAAGTTTATCGGCAATATCATAGAATACTGTTGGTTTCAAGTAACGAAGTGATAAGTCTTCAAGTTCACTTTTTATTTTATGAATACCAAGATGGTGGGCAAGAGGAGCGAATATTTCAAGGACTTCTTTAGATTTTTTCTTTTGTTTTTCTACTGGAGTTGCCCATAATGTTCTCATATTATGAAGACGATCTGCAAGTTTTACAATAATAACTCTAACATCTTCACTCATTCCAACAATTATCTTTTTATAGTATTCTACTAAGTACTCATTATCAGTAGAAAAGTGAAGTCTACCTAACTTAGTAACTCCATCTACTAATTTATAGACAGTAAGACCAAACTTCTCTTTAAACTCTTCTACATCTACATCACAGTCTTCTATAACATCATGAAGAAGGGCTGCTACTAAACACTCACTATCAGAATAAATTGAAGTAAGTATCATAGCAACATTAAGGGGATGAATAATATATTCCTCCCCACTCTTACGATACTGTCCAGCATGTTTTTCTTTAGCATAGTAATATGCATCAAGTATCTTTTCTCGTTCCTTAGGGTCTTTTATATAAGAATCTACTTTTTCCATTAAGTCATCTATTGTAATAGTATCTTTTTTCACGTCTTACACCCCTTTACTTAACTTTAATCGTTTATACCTTTAATAGTCTTTTCACTCACTTCTTTAACTATCTTTTTCTTTTTATTATTGTTTTTCTTTTTACTTGCAAAGAATACATAAAGCCATCCTGCAAGTAATAATGATGAATAAGTACCAGCGATTAATCCTACTATCATCGCTACATTAAAAGTTAATATTTCTCTACTACCCATAACAAGTAAGGCAATTACTGGAAGCAAGGTTGTTAATGATGTATAAATACTTCTAGCCATAGTCTCTTTAATACTTATATTAACAACTTCTTTAAGTTCATCTTTACTAAAGTTTTCTTTATCTTTTTTCTTTAGATTTTCTCTTACTCTATCAAATACTACTATTGTATTATTAATTGAATAACCAATAATTGCAAGTACTGCTGCAATAAACATAGAATTTACTTCTACTCTTAAAAGAATAACACTTGCTACCATCATTAAGGCATCATGTACTAGACAAATAACTGATGAGATACCATAACTAAATTTAAATCTAAAGGTAATATATAGAATTATTCCAATTAGAGAGATAAGAATTGAGAAAATAGCATTCTTAATTAAATCTTGTTTAACAACATTAGATACAACACCAATATCGACACTAGCATTATATTTATCAAGGAAGTAACTCTCTACTTCTGCTATTTCATCTTCTTTTAATTCATCACTTACTCTAATATCAGTTTCACTACTAGTAACATCAATACTTACTTCATCAAGTTTTAACTCTTTTAAATCACTTCTTAAGTCTTTTTCACTAACTTCTGTTGTAGCAAGAGTAATATCACTACCTGCTTGGAAGTCAATACCAAGATTCATCCCTTTAAAAGTAAACATAATAACTGAGGCAAGTATTACTACCAAACTAAAGGCAGCGAAGAATTTACTAAGACCTAGATAATTATATGTAGGTTTCTTCTTTTCTTCTTTTATATTATCTTCATGAACTCCTATAAAGAAATTTAATTTATTGTCAAAGTATTTAGTCTTAACAAACATCTTCATTAAGATTCTTGTAATACCAACCATAGTAACCATTGTTACAATGATATTAATGATTAACATAGTTGCAAAACCTTTAACACTAGATTCACCTAAATAAAACATGATGATAGCAACTAAAAGTGTTGTAAGGTTAGCATCAAGAATTGTTCCAAAACTTGCTTTACTACCATTTTTAAATGCTGGCTCTAGACTTCTTCCTTTAAGTAATTCTTCTTTAATACGAGAATAAGTCAAAACATTAGCATCAACTGCCATACCTATACCAAGGATTAAAGCGGCAATACCAGGAAGAGTTAATACACCTCCTATTAGCCAGAAAGCTGCAAATACAAATAATGTATATAGAAGTATGGATACTGCAGAAATAATACCTGCAAAGTTATAAATACCAATAAGTAATATAATGATAGCAAGAATACCAGCGATACCAGCATACATAGTCATAGTAAGAGTTGCATCTCCAAAGCTAGCACCAACTGTTTTACTAGATATTTCCGTTAACTTAGCAGGTAGACTTCCTGAATTAATTAAATCAACTAAATTACTAGCTTCTTCTTCTGTAAAGTTACCTTGAATTATAACATCACTAGCAAAACCTTCACTAACAGTTGCTGAGGATATACAATTACTCTCACTAGTTCCACACATACTTCCTTCACTAGCATAAGAATCAGTCATTTCATTATAATCTAACCAAATAGCTATAATGTTATTTTCATAATCTTTAACTGCATTAGTTACTTTATAGAAAGTATCTTTATCTTTAACTACTAAACTAACGGCAGGTCTACCATTTTGATCTGTAGTAAGTCTAGCACCTCCTGCTTCCAAGACATCACTAGACATTAATAAATTATCTTCACTATCTCTAAAAGTTAGAGTTGCAACAGTAGACAAAGTCTCTCTAGCTTCCTCTTTATTGGTAACACCAGCAAGCTTAACACGTATCTTATCATCACCTTCTAAAGTAATTTCAGGTTCACTAACACCTAAAGTATCAATACGTTTAAGCATACTTTTATAAGTAGCATTTAACTTATCTTTAGTCATTTTACTACCATCAATAGAACTAACTTCATAAAGTATTTCAAATCCACCTTGTAAATCAAGTCCAAAGTTTAATGATTTAAATAATGGCACTATTAAAAAGCATACGATAGCAGCAACTACAACAAGTAATCCTGTTTTAAGTAACATACTTTTTTTCTCTTTAGCCATATGTTTTTTTTCTTTAATTTTCTTATCTTTAACTTTTTCTTTTCTTTTCATGTTACACCTCTTAAATGATTTCTATATTTTCTCTTTTGGCAAGACTATCTTTAAGGTAATTATTTAATAGTTTATTATCACAATTTAAAATATCACTAACTATATCACTAAGTTCTAAGTTATGTGCTTTAGTCCACTTAGTTAGTATTAGATAGTTCCAGACATCGTTTTTATGTATATGTCGATACCCTAATCTATCTAATTCACTTTTCTTAGCATCTAAAGCAGGTTCTATCATCTGATATAATTCTTCTTTACTATTAAAGGTAAAATCCATAAAGATATCACACCTTTCTTACCAAACTAATAATATTATAGCATTTCTAAAGGAAATTTAAAGAAAAAAGTAGAAAAAAGTCATAAAAACTATAGTTCATGACTTTTATAATTAAAGTTATTCTATCACATATTATTTTCAAGAGTTCCATCACCTGATACAAAACCATTATCAACAAAGACATTTATAACAGAACGTACGGCTAAAAACCCGTCTAATTCGCTACTACCCAAACTATCAAATTCACTTCATATAAAGAAATTAGTATAAAATTCGCTCGGAGTCATAATACAATAATAATACCAATAATCACTATCTCCTGGATTTAAATAACTATTTACTACCACATATAAGTTTTCTCCTGCCAACACTAACTCATCCTCCATATGTTTCTTCTGTTGCAGGACAACTCAAGGTTGGACTATTTGACCTACTAAACGAAATACCAGGCCCTGCCATCGCTATTCTTCCATAACTTGTAAATACATTAAAATCACTATCACTAAATCCATATTCATTCGCTGGTTTATAACCACTAGTATCGTTACAAAAGCTTCCTCCTATTACTTTACTATCATAACTACTACTTCCTAATGGATTTTTATACCATATATCAACTTCTCTTTTGATAAATTAATCTGTTTCATTTGTATCTCTATCATAAGTATACCCTGTATATTTAGAGTCACTAAAAATAGTAACCACTATTTGACACTTTTCCTTGGAAAACTATGTAAATATACTTCTTTTAATCTATCATTAGTAATATGAGTATATATCTGAGTAGATGAAATACTTTCATGACCTAATAATTCTTTAACTGATAATATATCACATCCTTCATTTAAAAGATGCGTTGCAAAAGAATGTCTTAACATATGAGGAGATATATTTTTATGTAAAGATGTTTTCTTAATTAAATTAGTAAGTATATATCTAATTCCTCGCTCTGTTATCACTCTACCCTGGTTATTTAATATTAAATAATCACTATTAAACTTATTTAACTCTTTATATCCATCTTTTAAATACATATCTAATATATCACTAGCATATTCCCCATAATTAACAATTCTCTCCTTATTACCTTTACCATGAATAAGAATAGTTCTCTCACTTCTATTAATATCTTTTAATCTTATCTTAACTAACTCTCCTACTCTTATCCCAGTTGCATACATTAACTCTAGTACTAATCTATCTCTTTGTCCTAAAGGAGTATTTAAGTCTGGAACACTAAACAATTCCTCTAATTCATTATATTCAAAATATCTAGGTAATTTCTGTTCTTTCTTAGGAGATGATATTAGATTAAACAAATTAGTCTTAACTTTATTATTACTACAAAGATATTTATAATAACTTCTAAGAGCACTAAGTTTTCTACTAATAGAAGTAGACTTCTCATGTTTTTCATCTTTTAAATACATTAAATAAAGTCTTATATCGCTATATTCTAGTTTTAAGTAATTAAGTCCTTCTTTATCTAAATAATCTAAGAACTCTTCTATATCTCTTTCATAATTATCTATAGTATATTTAGAATAATGTCTTTCATATTCTAGATATTCCAAATATTCATTAAGCATTAACGTCTTCTCCTATGTTCTTCTATATCAATATTACCTTCCCCATAAGCTTCAACTCGCTCTTCAGGAGAAAGGAACGCAAAATCATCTGGTTCATAGTCATCTTCTTCATCATCTAAAGACACATAACTAATATCATCGCCTAGTTTTTCTTCTATTACACCTAAACTAGTTTTAACAGGAACCTTAGATGATGTAACTCTTACATTAGATACTGTTGATTTATTCTTTAATTTATCTTTATTTGTAAGATATTTACGAAATACTTCATATTCTCTAAAATCTTGTTCTAAATCTAATAATATTATATCCGTTTCGCTATCAAAAGGATCACCCTTAATATATCTATTAATCAAAGTAGTATACCTACTATTTTCTCCAAAAACATTATATAGCCACTCTCTATCTTCCTCTATTACTTTGCTTCTTAGTATTTTGTTTTGAACATCACTCCAAGCATCTATGAATAACTCATCATTACCAAGATACATTTTAACAGTCCTAGGACCACTTACTCTATAACTTGTATTTTTTTTTAGAGAACTAGCAATTTTAACTAGATCTGGATTATTATAAATAATGCTTTTATAATAAAAGCTCTTATCATTATTAGTAACACGAATAGAAAAAGTATTTTTTCCTTGATATTTATCATCTAATCTACTACTTAAATCATAAGAACCAGATAAACCTGCTGTAAATTTATCTATATCTTCTAAAGAGTTAAATGTAACCCCAGGTATTTTAATAATCTCCTCTTCTCTATATTTATTGCCCCTAGCATATTTATCATAAACTGATCCAACTAAATCATAATGTTTCGCCATATTTACCCATCTCGCTTTCTAAATAAATTATAACAAAAATTCTTTACAAAGTACAATTTATTTGATACTATATATTTGTATCGAAAAAGTGGGAGAACCCTTGCCATAGTAGGGAATTAAAAAAGTGGGAGAACCCTTGCCATAGTAGGGAATTAAAAAAGTGGGAGAACCCTTGCCATAGTAGGGAGCTAAAAAAGTGGGCGATTTTTAATTAAGTCGCCCTTTTATTATATATTTTAAGGAGGTTCAAATGAATAAATTAAAAATATACTACATTGATAGTAATTATATCGATTATTTAAGAAAGTTTGATAAAAGAGTTGCCTATAATAAAAGCAAATCTAGACCTTATGTAGGAGTTGTCTATACTTTTAATAATCAAACTTACTTTGCCCCACTTTCAAGTCCTAAACCAAAACATTTAACAATGAATAAAAATGCACTTGATATATTTAAAATTAACGATGGTGAACTTGGTATAGTTAATATTAATAATATGATACCTTCACCAAAATCTTGTTTAACTGAAGTACTTCCTTTAGTAAAAGATAAACAATATAAAAATCTTATTATAAATCAAACTGCATATTTAAATAAATATAAAAGTGACTTAATGAGTAAGGTTAAGAAATTCATATTACAATATAATAAGAATCTTTTACCTAAAAGAATTATGGATAGATGTTGTGACTTTAATCTATTAGAAGAAAAATGTAAGGAATATGAAAAAGAAAAGGTTGCTGTTTAAAAATAAGTATAAAAAATATAAAAAAATATCTTTACAAGATACAATTTATTTGATACTATAATCTTGTAACAAAAAAGTCGGAATACCCTTGCCGTAGTAGGGACTGAAAAAAGTGGGCATACCCTTGCCAAAGTAGGGACTGAAAAAAGTGGGCATACCCTTGCCATAGTAGGGACTGAAAAAAGTGGGCGATTTTTAATTAAGTCGCCCTTTATTATTATAATCAGGAGGTTCAAATGAAAACATTAAAAATATACTATATCGATAATAAATATATCGATTATTTAAGAAAATTTGATAATAGAGTTGCTTATAACAAAACAAAAGCTAGACCTTATATAGGAGTTGTTTATACTTTTAATAACCAAACTTACTTTGCCCCACTTTCAAGTCCTAAGTCAAAACATTTAACAATGAATAAAAATGCACCAGATTTATTTAAAATTAAGGAGGGTGAACTTGGTATAGTTAATATTAATAACATGATACCTACCCCAATATCATGTTTAACTGAAGTTCTACCTTTAGTAAAGGATAAACAATATAAAAAATTAATTATAGAACAAACTACTTATTTAAACGATAATAAAAAAAGATTAATGAATAAAGTAAAAAAGTTTATTTTGCAGTACAATAAAAATTATTTACCTAAAGGAATTATGGATAGATGTTGTGACTTTAATCTATTAGAAGAAAAATGTAGAGAATATGAAAAAGAAGAGGTTGCTATTTAACCTCTTCTATTAGTTTTATAGTCTTATCATATAAGTTTTCATTAGTATTAATATCATAACAATTAGGATAATAAAATAGTTTAGATTTACTTCTTCCAAAAACAGAAGAATAACTATCTCGTTGTATCCTACATTCATACTCTTTATTAACTATTTCTTCTTCAATAAATTTTAGAATCTTATCATACTCATCACTTGTTAATTCTTTTATTAAATATATATTTTCTAATGGAATATTATTTTTCTCCATAAATGGAGTCATAAAAATATATAAAGAGTAACCATATACTTTCTTATCTTTTGTTATGATTGTTCCACTTGTACCAGGACTAATACTCAAATTAGCTTTAACCTCTACTCCTAAAATACTATTTTCTTTTAACTTATCTACTAACTCTTGCATACACATCTCCTTCTTTCTGGTATAATTGTATTATATTTAATAATTAATTTGGTCGCACCAAAGGAGACAATTTATGAAAGAAAGATTAAATGAATATATTAATGAGAACTTAAAAGCAATACCTCGTATAAGAAGAAGATTAAGTAATTATCAAACTTCAAAAGTAGATGATTATATTAATGAAAGTAATAAGGAAAGTCATTTCCAAGAATTATTATTTAAGTATATTGATGATAGAGCCTTAAAAGATAGTGATGTTTATAACAAAGTTCATATTGATAGAAGATTATTTCCTAAAATTAGAAGTGATATTGATTATCATCCAAGTAAAGAAACAGTTATATTATTAGGATTATCTTTAAAGTTAAATGAGGATGAGATAGATAAACTATTAAATAGCGCCTCTTACTCCCTACCTAAAAACAGTATCTATGACTTAATTATTAGATTTTGTTTTATTGAAGGAATATATGAACTTAAAGATGTTAATGATTTATTAGAAACATATAATTGTAAACTGTTTTCATACTAAAAGAAGAAATCTTTTACTTAGACTTCTTCTTTTTCATATCTAATAGTACTTCTTTTCTTGAAAAGTTTTCTTTACCTTTCTTATCTTTACCTATCGCTTTTACTAAGATAGTATCTCCTACATTTACAACATCTTCCACTTTGTCTATATGTTTAGTATCAAGTTGAGATACATGAACTAATCCTTCACAACCTGGCCACACTTCTACAAAGCATCCAAAGTCATGAACTGCCACTACTTTTGCTTCGTAAGTTTTTCCTACTTCTACTTCTCTTGCAACATCCTCTATCATCTTAACTGTTTTATCAATAATATCTTGATCACTATGATATACAATTACTCTACCATCATCTTCTAAATCTACTTTAACAGCATTAATGTTATTTACATCAGTTACATTACTAGCTTCGCAAATAATCTTAGTAATCATTTCTCCACCTTTACCTATAACATCTCTAATTTTAGATGGAGAAATATAGAATACTTTAGTCTTAGGAGCATATTTAGATACTTCACTACGTGGTTCAGGAATCTGTTTTTTAATAACCTCAAGAATCTCAAGTCTTGCTTTCTTAGCTTGTTCTAAAGCTTCTTTTAATATATCTTTAGTAACACCTTTTATTTTAATATCCATTTGTAAAGCACATATTCCAGTAGATGTACCTGCTACTTTAAAGTCCATATCTCCTAAATGATCTTCCATACCAGCGATATCTGTTAGAATTGTATAATCATCATCACTTGTAATAAGACCCATTGCAATACCTGCAACTGGTGCTTTTATAGGAACACCTGCCGCCATTAGACTCATACATCCAGCACAGATACTAGCTTGAGAACTACTACCATTACTTTCAAGTATTTCTGATACTACACGAATTGTATAAGGGAATTCATCTTCACTAGGTATCACTTGAAGCAAGGCTCTCTCACCTAAAGCCCCATGTCCAATCTCACGTCTACCAGGTGCTCCATATCTTCCTGTTTCCCCAACTGAGAATTGTGGGAAGTTATAGTGTAACATAAATCTCTTTTCATCTTCTAAACTTAATCCATCAAGTATTTGATGCTCACCTAAAGCACCTAAAGTAGTAACTGCAAGGCACTGTGTCTCTCCTCTTGTAAATAAAGCAGAACCATGAGTTCTAGGAAGTAAATCTATATCAGTTGAAAGTGGTCTAATCTCATCCATACGTCTTCCATCAGATCTAATCTTTTCTTTAACTACAATATTTCTAAATAATCTATACTCTACATCACTAAATATTTTCTCTACTTTAACAAGTAATAAATCTAACTCTTCATCTTCTAGGTCTTTATTATCTTCTTTATATTTTTCTAATAGATTATCTTTTATTTCATCTATTCTTCCATAACGTTCTAACTTCTCTTTAATTCTTAATGCTTCATCTAAGTCTTTCTCTATTAGTTTAGTTACTTCATCTCTTAAATCATCTTCAATAGTTAGACTCTCATATTCAAAAGGTGTAACTCCAATATCAGAGATTATCTCTTCTTGCCATTTACACAATTCTTTTATTGCCTCATGACCTTTCATAAGCCCTTCAAGCATAATCTCTTCACTTACTTGTTTAGCCCCTGCTTCTACCATATTAATGGCGTCCTTTGTCCCAGCGACAGTAAGGTCAAGACTACTCTTTTCTAACTCTTCTACTGTTGGATTGATAATGTATTCTCCATCAACATATCCCACTTTAACACCAGCGATAGGACCTAAAAACGGTGCGCCACTAATCATAGTTGCTAAAGATGAACCAAGCATTGCCGTTAACTCAGGTGAACAATCTTGATCAACAGATAGAACTGTATTAATTACTTGTACTTCATTCTTAAAATCTTCCTTAAATAAAGGTCTCATAGGCCTATCAATCATTCTAGCAGCAAGAGTTGCAGCATCAGTTGGACGTCCTTCTCTTTTAATAAAACCTCCTGGAATCTTTCCAACAGAATAAAGTTTTTCCTGATAGTTTACTGTTAATGGAAAGAAATCACTTAACAAATTAGCTTTCTTATTAATAACAGTTGCCGTTAATATAACAGTATCATTATATCTAACTAAAACAGATCCACTAGCTTGTTTAGCAAGTTCTCCATGTTCTACAACAACTTTTTTCCCATAAAAATCATATTCATATACTTTCTTACTCATATTACTTCCCTCTTCTTTCTCTATATTTCTTTAATACCATTTTTTTCTCTTCCATAGGTCCATCATACTTTGCTACTGATAAATAAGGTTTCATTTTAGGATCTACAAAAAAACCACCAACTTCACTATAATTTTTATTAGAATACCTTATCCCTGTTTCTAAGTCAATAAATTTACTTTCATATAAAACACCACCACTAAGAGTAGATAATTCGCAACCTTTCTTTATTCGATAAAGTAAAGCTTTCTCTTTAATTATTTGACTTGATATGTGATACTCAGCACCCCAATACATCATAGGTAAATCATAACCATAACCTTTTACAAACTTATAATCAGTTGTTTGTAATATACTACCTATAAAAATATTCCTAACATCAAGATTTTCACTTCTATCTTTTTCAAATGTTCTAATTATTGTACCTTTTAATTGATGTTTAGACTCCTTTAATCGAGTATAAGGAATTAATTTATCTAGCTGAATATCACTAGGTTCTACATATTCTTTAGTCATTAAATTAATAATTTTATCACTAGATTCTCTATAAAGTAATATTTCTTCATTATCTAAAGTTAGTCCTATATAAACATTATTAGCATTCATACTTCCTCCACAAATCTATTATATAATAACAGAAAAAGAAAGAAATTTCTACTCTTTCTTTCTACATTTTATCAATATAGCATTCTTTAATTAATTTTTTTACTTTAGGATCTACTATATCTTCTCTAATAACTACACTATTTTCATCTACAAAAGGAACGTAAATTCCAGGTTTAACATGTTTACTATCTCCAATAATAATATCACCAGGTGTAAATACTCTACCCATATCACTACTCGCTAATAAATCAGTGCTTAATAACTCCTTCATAGCACTTTTCTCTAATTCAGTTATCTTAGAACATATTTCCTTAATTTTCATTTCATCAGAAAAGTATTTAACTTCAATAGGAAAATATTCTAATGGCACATAGCCTTGTTGTTTAGTTCTAAGTAGTGCAACACTTCTATTTGCCATTGAACTTCTAGTATGTTCTAAATCTATATATACTTTAATATTCCCTGTCACAAAGCTAACGATATTTTCTGAATTATACTCTTCGACAAGAGAGTCTACCATTTCCATACCTGACCTTTCTCTAAAATCGTCATCTCTTCTATGTAAATAATCTAAAACTCCTAGCATTTTATCTTTACTCATAATATCTCCCCTTTCACATCAGCATATTATATACAAAAGCGTTACAAAAGTCAAGAAAAAAGAACTCTTTGAGTCCTACTTTCTTAAACCTAGTTTCTTAACTACTTCACGATATTTTGCAACATCTTTCTTAGCTAAATAATTAAGCATATTTCTTCTTTGTCCAACTTTCATTAAAAGACCACGACGTGAATGATGATCATGAATATGAGTCTTTAAATGCTCTGTTAAATTCTCAATTTCTTTAGTTAAAATTGCTATTTGAACAGAAGCAGAACCAGTATCATGTTCATTAACACCAAATTCTTTAATGATTTGTTGTTTCTCTTCTCTTGTTAATGCCATATTAACCTTCCTTTCTTAATATATTAGCCATATTCTTGGTAATTGGTGTAAGGAAGAACTCCAACTACTAGGAATAGGTACGCATATAATATACTACAAAATTTAGATTTTGTCTATCATTTTATAACATTTTAATTTTTGATTATTATTTTGATAGATAGCAATCTCTTTATTATCTTTAATAAATAACACTTTATCTTTAATATTATAATTATTATTAATAACTGCTCCATTAATTACTTTCTTATAGTCTTTATCATCTATTTCTTTTATTTCTATATCTAAAGCATTACTAATAGTAATTAAAGAACTATTTATACTTACATCATCTAAACTAACTGCATCACTCAACTTAAACTTACCTTGTCTAGTTCTTAATAAACCACTCATAGTACAAGGTATATCTAAATAATCTCCCATATCTTTAATTAAACTTCTAATATAGGTTCCTTTAGATACAACACACCTAAACTTAAAAGAATCTTCTTTATAGTCTAATAATTCTAATTCTTTAATTATAACCTTTCTTTTAGGTAACTCTATATCTTTATTAATTCTAGCATACTCATATAGTTTCTTACCATCTATTTTAATTGCAGAATATTTAGGTACTTCCTGTAGATATTCTCTTGGAAAATTATTAAATAAATCTTCTAACATATCTTTAGATACTCGTTTTTTACTTGACTTAACTACTTCACCTTCTAAATCTAAAGTATCTGTTTCAACACCTACTTTTACTTCTGCAATATATTCTTTAAGAGTACAAGTAAGTAATTCATTTATTTTAGTTGCCTTATTAATAGTAATAACAAGTAATCCTTCTGCCATTGGATCTAAAGTTCCATTATGCCCTACTTTCTTAGTATCAAAGACTTTCTCTAATCTATTCACAACATCTCTTGAAGTTAATCCTTTAGGTTTATTTACTAATAAAACACCACTTTTATTATAAAGTTCATTATATTCTTCTAATGTTAAGTTATTATCTGTTATGATATTAGCGGTGCTTTTACCAACATATCTATAATGCCATGGTTCATAGTTATAGCCAGTTATTTTCTCTTTTCCTTTAGGATATCTAAGTATTAAACCATAATCTTTTAATTTATTTATTATTGTTTCAAATATATCCATATATGGCTTTAAATCATCATACTCATCTACAACTTTATTATCAATCATTATACCTATATCAAAACAAAGACCAGTATGATGTTCAGAACTACCAGGTTCTGCCACATACTTATTAGTATAATCTAAACCATAAATACTAAGATATTTATTTTTAGTATCTATTTGGTCCTCAATACTTCTATAACCACTATTTATAACTATTTTAATATTATCTTTTTCTAAGTCTTTCTTTAAATCAAAATATGCTTTTAAAGTCCTTTTTTCTAATAAATACTCTTCTCCTATATCATTTATTATCTTCCATAAAGTAATATTATTAAATTTCTCTTTATTATAAGAATATTCCTTAT
>CASEWH010000050.1 GCA_949291575.1 uncultured bacterium | reverse complement strand
TACTAATGATGAGATAAAAAGACTAAATATTAAAACTCCATATCTATACCATAGTTTAGTCTTATCTATTTTTACCACTACTAAGCACCACCTTTTACTTCATAGGAATCCATAGCAACAAAGAAAGCATTTTTATCTATGTTATGGATTCCTTCTTTTAATTTATAGTATTCTCTTGTTGGAACAACACTCATTAAGACAGTTTGATTTTCACTGTTATAACCACCTTTAGCATTAAACTCTGTTACTCCATGTTTAAGTTCATTTATAACAAAGTCTTTAACTTCTTTTTCTTTGCTAGTAATAATATAAAAAGCTTTAGAATCAGATATTCCTAGGACTACTTTATCTGTTAGGGTAGAGATTAGATAAAGTATAATTAATGAATACATTAAGTGATTAAAGCCAAAGACAAAGGCTCCTATTACAATTATTGTACCATCAGTAAAGAACATACTGTTACCAAGACTAATTTTAAATATTTTAGAGACTATCATATTCAATATGTCTGTTCCACCTGTAGAATAACCTGCTCTAAATATAAGACCTGCTCCTAGACCTTGTAATACTCCTCCAAAGACAGCGATTAGTATCATTTCACTTTCTTTAAAGCTTATATAAGTAGATAAATGTTCTGTTAGGCTTACAAATATTGGAAAAAGAATAGAGCCAAGTATTGTCGCTTTAGTTTTTTCTTTTCCTAAGACTAGGAATGATAATATAATTAGGAAAACGTTAGCGACAGAGATAATGGTCGAAGGATTAAGACCAAAGAAGTGTTTTAATATTAAAGAAAAACCACTTACTCCTCCTGCTACTAAGTTATTAGGTGACATGAAAAGATTAAAGGCTAGTGCTACTAGGAAACAGCCTATAATAAATTCTATTAATTCTTTAATTCTAATCTTTTGTTTTATCACTTTCTTCATTTAGTCCTCCTTTTAGACTACTTTCAATAAAACTATCTATCTCTCCATCTAATACTCCTTTAGTATTACTAGTTTCATAATTAGTTCTATGATCTTTAACTAGAGAATAAGGATGTAAAATATAACTTCTTATTTGACTACCAAAATCTATATTAGATTGAATACCTTTTTCTTTAGCAAGTTCTTGTTCCTTTTTTTGTTCTTCTAACACATATAATTTGCTTTTTAAAACTTGTAAAGCCGTTTCTTTATTTTGAATTTGACTCCTCTCATTTTGACAAGTTACAACTATTTTAGTAGGTAAGTGAGTAATACGTACGGCACTATCAGTAGTGTTTACTCCTTGACCTCCGGCACCTGTTGAACGATAGACGTCTATTTTTAAATCTTTTTCATTTATATCTATTTTAATATCTTTAGATATTTCTGGAGTTACATCAATGCTTGCAAATGAGGTATGACGACGATTAGATGAATCAAAGGGAGATAATCTAACTAAACGATGAACTCCTTTTTCATTTTTTAAATAGCCATATGCATATTCACCTTTTACTTTAAAAGAGACACTCTTAATCCCTGCTTCTTCACCCGCTTGATAGTCAAGTAGTTCTATTTTAAAATTCTTTTTCTCACAGTATCTTGTATACATTCTATAAAGCATATTAGCCCAATCACATGACTCAGTTCCACCTGCTCCTGGATGTATTTCAATAATACAATTATTTTTATCATATGGTTTATTAAAGAGTAGATAAATACTTAAATTTTTTAATTCTTCTTTAATAGTTTTATTATCAGCTTCTAGAGTTTGTAATAAATCTTTATCACTTTCTTCATCTAACATCTCTAGTAATTCTATAGAGTCAAATATTTTTTTCTTTAAGTCTATTAACTTAGATGTTCTTTCCTTTAAACTCTTTAACTCACTAATAGTAGTCTCTGCTTTACTAGGATCACTCCAAAAACCTTCTTTAGTTGTTTCTTTTTCTAGATTCTCTTGTTCTTTTAGTTTATTATCAGTGTCAAAGTGACCTCCATAAACTTAATATTTCTTCTTTTTCGTTTGTTAATTCTTTTAATAATTCACTTTTATTCATTTTTATCACTCTTTCTATTAGTATTATACAAGATATTTATTTTTATAACAAAATATTTTTTGTATATTTTTATGAAACTTGCATATAGTATTAATGAGGAAGGTTCACTATTAAGTGTGAAGATCCTCTAAATATAGATTTAGGAGCTGTCGGGAAATTAAGTAATTGATTTCTTTACAGTCTCTTTTTTTTGCTTTACATATGGAAAAGTTTCTTTATGTAAATCATCAGGGACATTCCAACAATTATGTTTAAATTTGTTATCTTCAAAAGAATCAAGTAATCTTCTTATATTGACACCTAGACATTTAAGCATTATTTCGCAAGAAACCCTTTCTAACCCGCGTCTTTGTATTATTTCATAATTCATGTTGTTTTTTATTTGACCAAATGTTCCTTCAACTTGAATACTTCTATTTATTCTTATTTCTATACCTTTTGGGCTTAATAAATTATTTCTTGCTTCTTCTTTTAATAATTCATAATCAGGATTTAGTTCAACCTTTCTAAAGTTTTCCTCTTTATTTTTTAAATTCTTTTTACATATATGTGAATACTTACAATTGCTACATCCTTCAAATATATAAAGCTTGGTATCTTTATTTTTTTGATGGCTAGAATTGTTTTTAAATGGTATTTCTTTTCCAATTACTGTATTAAGGCACATTACCCCATCAGTAAATGTATAAAAAAGTTGAGGTCTTTTACCACTAGATTCACCGCTCCATTGTTGAAACTTTAAGTAATTACCAATGTTGTGTTCCCTAAGATATTTATAATTAGGATAAATTCCATAGCCTGAATCTCCTACTGCATTAGTCGGATATGACCCATAGTATTTATAATATTTATCATACAGAGGAATAAAAGTATGATAATCAGTTCTATCTTGATATACACCATACATTACAATTAATAAATTAGAAACTAATACCTGAACATTATATGCTGCATGAAAATCATGACTAAGTTTAGAATAGTAATCCTCTTTTAACATCATTGCAGTAGCATCTTTATCAGTTTTAAAATACGAATTTCTATTATCTCCACAATTTTTTTCTTTTTCTTCATATTCAAGAAGCTTTATTAAATGCTTATATGCTTGTTTATAATTTTTTATTTCTTTAGTAGTTCTAACTCCTTTACCACCTGGTAAATTATTAATATCAATACTATTTTTATCTACATAATCTTTTAATATCGTATTTAATTCATATGCTTTAATTAAATCATTATTTTTAAATTTATATCTCATTTCTTCTAATAAGCTCTTAATCTTAATATCTAATTTTTGGTGAAATTTAGTAGGTTTCCAAACAAATTTATATTTATTTGCATTGGCTTCAAATTTACTTCCATCAACATAAGCATCTTCTATAATTAAATTTAATTTTTTAATTATATGTTTAACAATAGTAGTAAATATTTCATATTGATATGGAACTATATAATCATTAATAAAATCACCAATAGTTGAATGGTCAGGAATTTTACCTTCCATAATATATAATACTCTTACATCATAAATACATTTATCTTCTATATCTCTTAACGAAGCTTTAAACTTTGCAAAACAATATACAATTGCTGCGAGTAGTTTGTATGGATCATAACCTTTTCGTCCTTTACACTCGTTTCTTTTTAACTTTACACTTTTGATTATTTTCCAAACACCTGATTCTTCTAAAAAATTTAAAAATTTATCAATTTTATCAAATTCCCCATTATATTTATCTGGAAGGACTAGAAAAATGGGCCTTTTTGTAGTAAAATATTCCATGTGATACAACTCCTTAAGCAAGATAATTGTATCACAAATACGCCTTGAAAGCTTATACTTTCAAGGCTTTTTGAATTTTTTATAAAAAAAGGCTGTAAAGAAATCAATTACTTAATTTCCCGACAGCCCCTTATTTTTTTAGTTTTTGTAATTTTTTATTATAGAGATATTCCTCAATATGTATTTGATGATAATTAGCATCATATTCACTTAAACTATTATACATATTCATAAAAGCAAAGTTATATGGCTCATATCTACTCCCACTATTTCTAAATCTTATGGCATAAGTAGGAAAACCAAAATCTTCTTTTCCTTGATGAAATGTTATTATATATTTATCTTCTTGATATTTTATTTCTAACATACTTGCTTCTTCTAGTGGAGCATCATCTGAATACCATTTAATTATATCGTTTTGAAAAAGATTTTTATAAGAATACTGTGATTTTGGTGAATCATTTATAAGTTTGGATGAATCAAAGACTATAGAAGAATTTTCATCTTTAGATTGATAGGGCTTTTGTTCTTTAATATTTTTATAAAGTTCATCAAGCTTTTGATAAATAAAATAGTTCTCTTTGCTAATAGTAAAAGTTTTTGCTAAAGGCCAATCTTTATAATTTTCTTCTGGCCAGTAATACCAATATAAATCAAGATTTCCTCCAAACATTATATCAAAACTTCCATTTTCGGTTGTTATTTTAAATCTATCATAACCTTCTACATCTTTTGTCTTCTTAATTTCAACCATATTTGCCTCCTGTTTTTATGTTGGTATAACAATTTATTTTCTTAGTATTAATTCAATTAGCTTTTTAGCACTATAGTTAGGAATAGTTTTACTTAATGTAACTATACCTACTTCTCTTTTAGGAACTTTAGGTGTTACTTTAATTTCATAAAGTCTTTTTTCTTTTAAGTCATCTTCTATAAACTCTTTAGTGGCATAACCAAAACCAAAGCCTGCTTTAACAAAATCAAGAACTAAACTATTACTTACTATTTCATTTGGAATATTAGTAGAAATATTGTTGTTTTTTTAAATATTTATTTAAAAATAATCTTGTATTACTAGGCTCTTTTTGAGTAATTAAGGGATAGTTAAATAAATCTTCTAATTTTATACTTCCTTTAGTCTTATTATAATACTCTTTATTACCAAAAAAAATATCATGTACTTCATGAATAGGAATAATTTTTAAATCTTTAGATTCTTCCATAGGAAGATTTACAACTAATAAATCTAAATTTCCATTTCTTAAAGCAGTTACTAAATTAGAAGTTAAATCATTTGTTATCTTAATATCTACTTTAGGATATTTTAGATGAAACTTTTCAAGATATGGCATAACTATATTTCTAGTTATAGTAGTACTGGCACCTATTCTAATAGAGCCACTATCTAAATTAAGATAATTTAAAAAGGCATTTTCTCCATTTTTAAAATTCTCTACTCCTTTTTTGATGTAATTAAATAGAATTTTACCTTCCTCTGTTAAAACTATACCTTTTTTTGTTCTAATTAAGAGTTTACCACCAAGTTTTTCTTCTAAGTTCTTAATAGACTGAGTAACAGCAGGTTGGGATATATACATAGACTCACTTGCTTTAGAAATGCTTCCATTTATAACTACTTCATAAAATACTTTATATAATTCATAATTAATATTCATATAATTTCTCCTTATATTTAGTATAAATAATATATATTATACTTATATCATGTTTTTAAGTATAATGCAATTAAGGAGGAAGGGATATGAATAATAAAAATATAATTGTAACTAGTGGTCCTACTAATGAGAGGATAGATGCTGTTATGAAAATTACTAATATGTCAACTGGTGCTTTAGGGGCAATAGTTGCAGATGAATTGTTAAAGGAAGGAGGGTTAGGTAAACTATACTATATATCGCCTAAACTTGCTTATAAGCCAAAAACTAAAAGTGAAAAGATTGAACTTGTCCAGATTGAATCTGCTTTAGATTTGCTTAAAGCTTTAAAAGATATTATTACTAATAATGATATTTATGGCGTAGTTCATTCTGCTGCTGTTGGTGATTATTATGGAGAGTATGCTATTACTGGAGAACAGCTTGCATCTTTGATTGCAAGTGAAGTATATAATAAAGAGTTAGATAAAGAAGAACTAAAAAAGACTATTTTAGAAGTTATAAAAAATCCTGATATGATAACTGATAATACCCATAAGATATCATCATATCAAGATAATTTAATGGTTAAGTTAGGACTTACTCCTAAAGTTATTAGCAGCATTAAAGAATTTAATCCTAGTATAAAATTAATTGGTTTTAAGTTACTAGATGGTGTTTCTAAAGAAGAACTAATTAGTGTTGCATCTAGGTTAAGAGAAAAGAATAAAGCAGATTATATTGTTGCAAATGACTTATCAAGGATTGGCAATGGGAGACATTATGCTACTATAATTAATGAAGATGGTATTTATAGTGAATGTGAAACTAAAGATGAAATTTCTAAAATACTTAGAAAAATATTGTTTAAATAATAAAAGACTCGTATTTGAGTCTTTTATAGGTTCTTAAAGTAATCAACTATTTCATCTACTTTAACTATATCAGTAGAATTATCTTTTATATCTTCAATAGAATAATTTTCTCCATCAAATTTATTACCTAATATAATCATTTTAGGAGTACCTAATACATATACATCATTAATTCTATTACCAATAGTTAGATTCTCTCTATCATCGATTATAGCATTAATATTATTGTCTGTTAATTCTTTATATAATTCTTCTGCTTTATCTTTATTATTCTCATTATAGATAATTTGGACTTTATAAGGAGCGATTTCATAAGGTAGTGCGAAGCCTTTAATTTTATCATCTTTTCTAATAACATTATTTTCTATTAGACAAGCGATTATTCTACCTAATCCTATACCATAGCATCCCATATAATATGGATTATTATTACCATTTTCATCTATATAGAACAATTTCATGCTTTCTGAATATTTTGTTCCTAATTGGAAATTATTACCTAACTCTACTGCTTGATATTCTTTTAATTTACTAGTATCAGTTATATTTAATTGTTTTAAATAGTCGTCTTTATTATCAAATTCTAATACTTCTTTGTTAATACCTAGATTTTGTTCTTCATCATAAAGGACAGTATCTTCTCCAAGTTTAGTTGCTGCCTGGAACTCTTCGGCAACACTTCCACCTATTACACCATTATCACTTACTGTAGGCATTATTTTTATACCTAGTCTTTTAAAGATATTTAAGTAAGCTTCATGCATTAGGTCATATGTTTTTCTCATATCTTCTTCTGTTTTATCAAAAGAATAG
>CASEWH010000049.1 GCA_949291575.1 uncultured bacterium | reverse complement strand
AATGCTTTATCTATTATGGGAGAAGACTATTCTAATAAATTATCAAAAGCTTTAGAAAGTGGTATATTAGATGCCTTTCCCAAAAAATATAAATTTACAGGAGGATATCATTGGCGTAACTATGTTAAACCTATGATCTTAATGAATTATAATAATGATTATAAAAGTACCTATGTATTAGCACATGAATTAGGACATGCCGTTAATAGTATTATGATAAAAGAAAAACAAAGTTATCAAGATTTTCATTTCTCAGTTTTTCTATCTGAAATAGCTTCTAAAGTTAATGAAAATATTTTATTAAATTATTTAATAAGAAATGCTAAAACAAAAGAATTGAAACAATTTTTAATAGAGCAACAATTATCAGGATTAGTAAAAGACCTATTCTTTTCAACAATGTTTTTAGAGTTTGAACAAAATTTATATGATATAGTTTCTAAAAATAAGGCTCTAACTGCAGATGTGATTGATAATATTTATTATGACTTATATAAAAAGTATCATCCTTCTGTAGAAAATATTGATAATGTTAAATATTTCTGGCAAACAAGATTACATTTATTTTTTGAACAATATAGGTACTATAATTTTCAATATGCAACAGGTACAACAATAGCTTTGAAAATTTCTAATGATATAATAAAGTCTAATAATAATATGTTAGAAAAATATTTACAGTTTTTAACAATAGGTGGTAGTAAAAGAACACTAGAAGCCTTAGAAACAGTAGGTATAGACTTAAATAATGAAGACCTTTTTATAGAAGCAATGAATTATTTTAATGAGTTGCTAAATGAATATGAGAAAATATAAAAAAGATGGTGATTAAAGTGGAAAGATTGCAAAAAGTAATAGCAAATGCAGGAGTTACATCAAGACGTAAAGCTGAGCTTTTAATTAAAGAAGGTAGAGTAACAGTAAATGGTGTTATGGTAACTGAACTTGGTACTAAAGTAACTAACAAAGATATAATTAAAGTAGATGGTAAAGAAATAGAAAAAGAAAAAAAGGTTTATTATCTACTTAATAAACCAAGAGGTATTATTACTAGTGTTACTGATGATAAGGAAAGGAAGACTGTAGTTGACTTAATACCATGTAATGAAAGAATCTATCCTGTAGGTAGACTTGATTATGATACAACAGGAGTATTATTACTTACTAATGATGGAGAGTTTGCAAATATACTTATGCATCCTAATGATAGGGTAGAGAAAGTATATATTGTTAAAGTAAAAGGTATTATTAAAGGAGATGCCATTAATACTATTAAAAATGGTGTAACAGTAGATGGTGTTTCTTATGAGAAAGCTAAAGTTAAGTTAAGAAAAACTGATTATAAAACAAATACTTCTATGCTTACAGTAACAATACATGAAGGACGTAATCATGAAGTTAAGAAGATGTTTGAAGCAGTTGGTTTTCCTGTCTTAAAGCTTAGAAGAGAAAGAGAGTTTATCTTTGATTTAAAAGGATTAAAGAGTGGAGAATATAGAAAACTAACCCCTAAAGAAGTAGCTATTGTTTATAGCTTAGAAAAGAAATAAGAGCACGTCTGCTCGAGTGTGTAAGGAAATCTGTGTAAATGGATATCTCCATGATTAGAAGTAAGTGTAAATTCTTACTTCTTTTGTTATTTAAATAATAACATACCAAACTTAATTTTCAAAGAACTAAATTCTACCATCAACCATAATAGATAGTTCTGATAGTATAGGACCCCAGTTCCTATAAGGCTGAGTCCATTTCTTAGTTATATTTTTAGTTGCCAAATATAAGCATTTCATAAGTGACATATCTGTAGGATAGACTGACTTAGTTTTGGTATATT
>CASEWH010000048.1 GCA_949291575.1 uncultured bacterium | reverse complement strand
TATACTAACTTTTGGCAAAATAACCACTCCTTTCAAATTTTACTTAATTAATTATTCTTTTTATTAAGGACAGAATAACTGCAAAGTCTTTTAAATCTTTCCATAATAAAAAGTACTAAATAATTAGTACCAAAATATTTAATAATTCCTTTCATTTATATTATATAAACTAATTTAAATTTTTTTTCGCATCTTTATCTATTTTTTTAAAGATTTTATTTTTTCTTTTTCATTATCCAAATAATTAGTATATTCATCTACTATATTTATTCCACATTTTGATTCTAGTAATGTTATATCAACATCATCTAAATTACCATATTTTTCTTCTATTAAAGAAAACATTTTATCTTTAATCAAACTTTTCTTCATATCATCTACATCCCAATTATTTACTTCTTCTACTCTAATAAGAGAATAAGCAAGTTGTATAAGTTTTATTTCGTCTTTAAATACTTCATATCTATAACTTTTTCTCATATCAGATTCTAGTTTATCTAATACTTTAAAAATATCAGTTATATGATTATTTTCTCTATAATTTGTAGATGATACTCCTCTATTTATATCTCTTCTATAAAAATAATTAATACTTGAAACAGATACAACTTTAGATGCTTCCATATATTTAGTATAACTAAAAGGAATATCTTCAAATAAAGAATCTTCTACAAAATAGAAGTCTTTTAAAGTATCTCTTCTAAAAATCTTATTACAAACAGCGGGACTTTCAAAAATAACAGCAGATCTATCTTGAATAGGATTAATTATCTTTTCTTTTCCTATTGATAGAAACTCCAAATCTCTATTTGCATAACTATCATCTTTTGCAAACATTATCTCAGTAGTAACAACTTCTGGATAGTTATTGTTAAGTACAGACTTATACATACCTTCATACATAGTACAACTAACATAATCATCACTATCTACAAAACCTATATATTCTCCAGTTGCAAGACTTAATCCTCTATTTCTAGATGCACCTTGTCCTATATTCTTTTCATTATGATAAACTTTTATATTAGGATACTTCTTAGCATAATCTAACAAAATATTTAAACTATTATCAGTAGAATTATCATCTATTAAAATTATTTCTATATCATCAAGAGTTTGATTAATAAGACTAAGAAGGCAAGTAGAAACATACTCTTCTTCATTATAAACAGGAACTATTATACTTACTTTAGGCATTTTAACCTCCTTTACATTTATTTATATATAATACATCTAAAAATAAATTATATAAAGTAATTTATCTAAAACTATGCTATGATTATACTAGGTGAAGGTTTATGATAAGTTTTAAAAATGTTAACAAAGAGTACAAAAGTAAGAAAGGACAAGTCACTAAAGCCTTAAATAATATTAATATTAATTTAGGTAATAAAGGCTTAGTATTTATTATTGGTAAAAGTGGTAGTGGTAAGAGTACTCTATTAAATATTTTAGGAGGACTAGATAGTAAAACTAGTGGTCATATTTATATTGATAATAAAGATATAGATAGTTTTAGGGAGAAAGATTATGATAGTTATAGAAATACTTATATTGGTTTTATCTTTCAAGATTTTAATTTACTAGAAGAATATAATGTCTTTGATAATGTTATGTTATCTGCAAAATTATTAAGAAAAAAAGTAGATAAAGAAGAAATACTTAATCTTTTAGAGCGTCTTGGTCTTAAAGGTTTAGAATATAGAAATATTAATGAGTTATCTGGAGGTCAAAAACAAAGAGTTGGTATTGCAAGAGCTTTAATTAAAAATCCTAAAGTAATACTTGCAGATGAACCTACTGGTAATTTGGATAGTCATTCTAGTTTAGAAACTTTTAAGTTATTAAAAGAAATTAGCAAAGAAAAATTAGTTGTTGTTGTATCACACGACTTAGAAAATGCTAATACCTATGCTGATAAAATATTAGAACTACAAGATGGTAATGCTATTAGAAATGATTTAACGGTTGAAGAAAAAGATGATAATACTTTCTCTTTAACTAAATCAAGACTCCCATTTAAAGAGTGTTTACACTTTGCTTTAACTTCCCTAAAAAGTAACAAAATCAAATTATTCTTTACCATTATCTTAACAATGATATCTTTAGTCTTTATGGGAATCTCTGTTAATACAAGTATGTTTGATAAAAATATACTTGCAACAGATACATTAATAGAAAATAAAGAAACATATTATGATATCAGTTATGTTAATATTATTAACCCAAGTTTTGGGGAAGTAAGAGAACTTCCTATGACTGATAAAATAATTAGCGATTTTGAAAAAGAAAATAATGTAACTGCAAACCCTATGTATTCAATTTTTGACAATAATAGCATATTATCTTTTGAACCTATTAGTGATAATGATACTATTAATCCAATTATTAACTATGTTGAAGTAAAAGATGATAGACTGCTTTCTAATATTATAGGTACTATTCCAAAATCTAATAATGAAATAGTTATTCATAAATATCTTGCCGATAATATCATGGAAAAAGGAATTAAAGATATAAATGGAAATCTTTTTAAACCTACCTCATATGATAATTTAGTTAATAGCAGAAGAGAACTTCCTTTAGGATTAAATAATGTCATTATTGTAGGAATAATTGATGATGATAACAGTCGTTATAGTGATTTAAATAATCAAACAATACAACAAGACTATGCTAATTATTATGCCAACAAAGCTTATACTATTTATGGTAAAAACTTAGATTTAAAGTTTAATACTACTGATGAAGCGATTTTAAATCATGCTATTTTAAATGAAGATGAAGTCTTAAAAGACGGAATTACTGGTATAAAAGTATATAACAATAATGGAGATGTTATAACACCAATTACTAATTTAAACAGTGATGAAGTCATTGTATCTCTTAACTACTTACAAGAATATGTTGATGGTTTTAAAGAAGAGTTAGATATTTATTTAGCAAATAATAGTGGTGATTATAATACTCTTTTGAGTACTTTTGTAACTAATTATATTACTACTAATAATTTAACTGTTCCATTTGAGACTCATTATAATACCAAAGGTTATTATAAAGACTTAAAAGTTGCAGGTGTTAGTCTAACAGATAACTATATTAGTAAAGATTATTTAGAAGAAATAAAGAGTGAAGCTGTTCATAAAGAATTAACTTCCTTTAGAGTATATGATAATAATGAAACATCTCTTTTAAAGACATTTAGAAAATATCCTAGTGATAATGAAAACACTAGAGGTGAAACTTTATTTATAACCATGCCCTACTCTGATGATATAAATCAACTCGCTTATATCTACAGTTTTCTAAATAAATATATAAATATTGTTACTTTAGTATTTATTCTATTTACAATATTACTATTCTCTAACTTTATCTATGTATCTATAAATTACTCTAAAAAACAAATAGGTATACTAAGAGCTTTAGGTACTAATAAAGGTGATATTATTAGAATATTCTTATATGAAAGTTTAACTGTAGGTATTATCTCTTATATAGTTTCTATTATTCTTTGGTTCATTATTATCGGTATCTTAAATAATTCTATCTTTGGTAATAGAGGCTTTATCTTTAATGGTATAGTTACTCATCCATTAGTACCAATTATGATGTT
>CASEWH010000047.1 GCA_949291575.1 uncultured bacterium | reverse complement strand
TGTTAATTAAAATATTGATATCCGAAAGCTATATAAATTTAAATTTGGATATCCGAAATAAATAATGCCCATATACATTGACCTATAGTACAATATTTTTGTTCAGAAAATTATGTATGGAGGTATATATATGGGTCGTAATTATTCTAACAAAAATTTAACTATTTTAGAACTAGGTAATATTGAATTTTACTTAAATGAAGGGAAAGGCTTTACAGAAATAGGAAGAATATTAGAAAGAGATGAAAGTACTATTAGAAAAGAAGTAAAACATTATTCATCTTATTTTGGTGTTGCAAGAAAATGTTCTAACTGTTTGAATAAAGATAATTGTCATCAGAAATTTCTCTGTGAAAACATTATAGACAAACTAAAATGTTCTCAATGTAAATTTTGTGTTAATGCAGTTAAATATTGTCCTAACTATAAAGTCGAAAATAATTGTGAACTGCTAAAGAAAAATCATCACGTTTGTAATGGATGCAAACTTTATCATAAATGTAAAAAAGTAAAAATAAAGTATCATGCTGAGTCTGCAATAAAAAAACATGATATTGTACAAAGAGTTTCTAGAACTGATACTAAAGCTGATAAAGTTCCACAAGATTATAAAGATTATTTATCAGATAGAATTAAAAAAGGAATTTCTCCAGATATTATTTTAAATACTTTACCTGAAAAATATAAAATGTTTAAAATATCAACACCTACTTTATATGATTGGATTGATAAAGGTTTACTTGATTGTTGTAATCTTGATTTAAGAAATAAAGTATCAAGAATACGTTATGGAACAAATACAGTTAAAAGAAATACTGTTAAAGGCCATCAATTAAATGGAAGAAGTATTGAAAATTTAACTCAAGAAGAAAGAGAAAAAAGACCATTAGGTATTGCAGAGTTTGATACTGTTGAAGGTATTAAAGGCGGTGAATTATTATTTACAATTATGATTCCTTGTTTTTCTTTAATGTTAGCCTTTAAAATAGAACACAAAAGCCAAGAGGAAATAGGAAAAATATTAGATGAATTAGAAAGAAAGTTAGGACGATATTTTTACATTTTATTTCATAAAGTAATCCCTGACAACGGTGGTGAATTTACTGACTTTTTAATATTAGAAACTTCTATTTATGAAGATTTAGAAAAAAGATTAGAAGTATATTACACACATACTTATGCTTCTTATGAAAAACCACACATAGAAAATAATCATATCTTATTAAGATGGTTAATAAAAAAAGGATATGACATTACAATATTATCTTCAAACGACATATTAAGTATTATTAATAGATTAAATAATTATCCGCGTCCAACCAAAGAATATAAAACACCATTAAAATTATTAGAAGAAAAATTAGGTTATGAAATATTGGAACTTTTGGATTTACACCATATTCCAATAGAAGAATTAAATATGAAAGACACAATATTAAAAAATCAAGAGCGAATGAAATGAGTTCATCTAGACTTGATTTGAGTGTGTAAGGAAATCTGTGTAAATGGATATCTCCATGATTAGAAGTAAGTGTAAATTCTTACTTCTTTTGTTATTTAAATAATAACATACCAAACTTAATTTTCAAAGAACTAAATTCTACCATCAAACATAATAG
>CASEWH010000046.1 GCA_949291575.1 uncultured bacterium | reverse complement strand
GAATATTTTTGAATAATTAAACCAACTAAACCAATCACCAAATTTATCATACATAAAGATATTAACTGCAATAATGCTTCTAATCCACACCATTCTCCAGTATCATATGAATATATATCAGACGAAAAATATATATAATATATAAACATTGAAATAAAAAAGCCAAAAAATAACCCATTAAATATTTTAAAATATTTCCTGTTTTTTTCTTTTACTGCACAAATTATAACCACTATTTCTAAAATTAATATTATTAAATGAAATACTACCAACATCTATTTACACCCTTTCAAAACTTTTTTAATGATTCATTCAACAAATTATTATTTATCAATTAATACAATTGTACCAGATTTCTAATTAAAAGTCTTTAATATAAAAAAGTTAGATTATAAGTTATTAAATTATCTTTTAATAAAGAGATAAATGAAAAAACTCATCTATCTCTTTTTACTTAACTTCTAACTCTATCGGACAGTGATCGCTCCCAAAAACATCACTGTCTATTTTCATATCCTTTACATTATCTATAAATCTATTTGACACTAGAAAATAGTCAATTCTCCAACCAATATTCTTCTCTCTTGCTCTTCCCATATAACTCCACCAAGTATAAGCATCAGTTTTATCTTTATATAGATAACGATAAACATCAGTAAAACCTCCATCTAATAGTCTTGTAAAAGCATCACGTTCTTCGATAGTAAAACCTGCATTACCAATATTACCTTTAGGATTAGCAAGATCTATTTCTTTATGAGCTACATTAAAGTCTCCACAAACAATAACAGGTTTCTTCTTATCAAGACTCTGTAAATATTTAAGAAAATCTTCTTCCCAAGTCATTCTATAGGAAAGTCTTGACAAGTCTCTCTTGACATTAGGAACATATACACAAACTAAGAAAAAGTCATGATATTCAAGCGTTATAACTCTACCTTCGTGATCGTGCATATCAACATCTATTCCATATGCCACATCAAGAGGTTTAACTCTAGAATAAACAGCAACTCCAGAATAACCTTTCTTATCGGCAGTATTTAAATAAAAGTTATACTCATCTGGTCTAAAAGGAATCTCACTCTCTATCGCTTTAACTTCTTGTAGACAATATATATCAGCATTACTCTCTTTAAAGAAGTCTTCAAAACCTTTCTTTAAACAAGCTCTAAATCCTGCCACATTAAAAGATACTATCTTCATAAGACCCCTACTTACTATTCAATGCTTGTAAAGCAGTTATAGCAACAACACCTACTATATCATTAGCATTACATCCACGTGACAAATCATTAACAGGTTTAGCAAGACCTTGTGTAACAGGGCCATAAGCTTTCGCTTTAGCAAGTCTTTCTGTAATCT
Organism: uncultured bacterium; assembly: GCA_949291575.1. Taxonomy (GTDB): domain Bacteria; phylum Bacillota_I; class Bacilli_A; order RF39; family UBA660; genus Onthousia. Next base: position 10,277 of record CASEWH010000046.1, on the reverse strand, counting down.
TATAACCAATGTTTCCTGCATCTAAATCTGGAAAGATTAAAACATTTGCTTTACCTGCTACACTACTATTAGGTGCTTTACTCTTAGCAACCTCTGGAACAACAGCAGCATCAAATTGTAATTCTCCATCTAAATTAATATCAGGATATGTTTTTTTAGCCATCTCTACTGCTTTAACAACTTTATCAACATCACTACATTTAGAAGATCCAAAAGTAGAGTGAGAAAGGAAAGCAACATTAGGTTCTTCTTCTACTAATAATCTAAATGTATTAGCGCTCTCTTTTCCTATCTCAACTAACTCTTCACTACTAGGATTTTGAATCATTCCACAATCAGAATAAACAAATACTCCATTAGAACCATAATCACAATTAGGAACAACCATTAAAAAGAAAGCAGAAGCGATGCTTACATCTTTACTAGTCTTAATTATCTGTAAAGCAGGTCTTAAAGTATCAGCACTACTGTGACATGCTCCAGAAACAACACCATCAGCATATCCATCTTTAACTAACATATTAGCAAAATAAACATAATCATTTAAAATAGTATCCCTAGCTTGCTCTAAACTAATACCTTTATGCTTTCTAAGTTCGTAATAATCATTAATTAACTTTTTACTATCACTAAAAGTCAAAGGATCAATAATAGTAACCCCATTAATATCAATATTATTATCTTTAGCAAGACTTCCTATCTCACTTTCCTTACCTATTAAAATGATATTAGCGAAAGCTTCTTTTTTTATAGTAGAAGCAGCTTCTAACACCCTAACATCATTAGATTCAGGTAAAACGATTTTCTTAAAATCATCTTTAACTCTCTCTTTTATTTTATCAATAAATTCCATCAAATCATCTCCATTAACATTTTATCAAACACTAAAACTTAAGTCTATATCAAATATAATTTATTACAAAAGAAAAATAGGGCTCCATCAAAAGACAGTGCCCTTGCAAAAATGATTTAACATTTTTTTCTCGCTGAACATAAAACAAAATAAATTGTTTCTCCTTGTCGTTGCCTTCAAGGATTCCTACTTCATAGATAGAGTATTCCCTATTCTCCATAGGCTTAAATTCCTTAAAACACTACCGTACATTATGTTTTATATAAAGCTATAATTACAAGTTTCATCTAATTTCATAAAATTAGTTAATAACTTGTAACAATAGTGTACTAGATAAGATATATATACGTCAACAAAAAAATTAATTTTCTTTATTTATTTTATGTTCAATACGTTTTACTAATTGTACACTAGCTTCCACATCATCAACACTTTGATTAGTAAATTCTGCTATTTCACTAATGTCGGCTTTAGATGAAAGATTATACCTGCTTGCATGAATAACCTTACTAATAGTTATCAAAGCTTCATTAATATCCTCTTCATCATGAATTGCGTCCCTGACACTATCTCCAACAATTTCAATTATTTTCTTAGGTTCTTCAGCTATCTTAACATTATCTTCGACTTCGCTAACTACCCCTAATGGATACATTTTTTGAACCATCTCTTCAAGTTTTAAAGAAAGTGGCATTTTTTTCTTTACCATTAAATCAAAAGAATAGTCACAGTCTAAAGTTATACCAAATTCTGCTAATATAGACATCATAGTTTGTACTTTAACATTAATATCTTTACTACTAAAATCAGGATTTTCTTTATAAAATAACTTATATATTTCTATTAATGCTTTATCATTATCATTAATTACAATAGGACCTACATTAGATAAATTAGAAATATATTTCATAATCTCACTAAAATCATCAGTATATTTTTTTATATTACCTGCTTTATTAAACCAATTTATTTCTAATCCTAAAGGATAATCATATTTTATTTTATATTTACATGAATCATCACCCTTTACTTCTTTTAGAAAACCAAAGCCTTTAACTCTCCACCTATTATCATACCTAACTAATTCTTCAACATTTTTATCACGAAAATGAACAAAAAGTATTTCTTCCTTATAATCTCTAAATATCGTTCTTAAAATTGTTACATTTTCTAACATATTATCGTGCTTATGATTATCTACAAAATCTTTCATCATACGTCTTGCTTCATTTATATTAATATCTTCTCTTAAAGGCACACCTCTATATTCTATTTCTATTCCTCCATCATAAAAAATAAGTGTTTCTCTAAATTTTACTGTTTTCATAGTTCCTCCTCTATTTACAATTAAAATATCACAATTTTATCTAAAAATCAACTTTGCTTTCTTTTTCTATAATAAACAACAGTCCCTACAAACAACACTAAACCAACACAAGATAGGGCTAATCCTTCTTTAAATAAAGGAGACGTATAAACTATTTTTATATTATGACTACCTTTACTAATATCAAAACCAATAAAGCTCTTATTAACAACTTCATAAGAAGTCTTTTTGCCATCCACATATATTTCAAAACCAGTATCATAAGGAATAGATAATTTAAAGTAACCATCATCTTTTACATTAATATTACCTTCTATAACATCACCTTTAGTCTTATCTCTATCAATAACAAAAGGAGATATTTCATAATTAATAGATACTAAATCATTATAATCATATAAAGCCATATCAAAGTCAGTTAATCTAAACTTACCCTCACTAAAAGTAATTACCAAAGTATCTCCACTCAAAGAATATTCAAAATTATAATTATTATTATGATACTTCCATCTTCTACAACTAAGTTTATTACTAACTCCATTAATAGTAATATAAGAATCATCTTCACTACACTTATTATCATAAAGCATTTTAAATCTTAAAAGTAAAATATCACTATCACTAACATTATTAAATTTAACAACTAACTTATTATTTTTAGAAGCTTTAATAAAATATTTGCCATTATCCTCTTCTATACTTAAATTCTTACTTTCTAAAACATTATAATCTGGAACATATTCTCTAACTTTCTTAACATAACTATCACTATAATCACCATCTACAATAGCATAATTCAAATAAGCATCTAACTTCTCAAAATAATTAAGACTCTTATACTCATCTAAACTCATTATCTTACTAGTACTGTATCCAATAGGTAGAACATCTTCATTTCTATAAATACTATCAGAAATTCTCTCATATCCCATCATTCCATTACTACTATTAAGTAAATACTTATTACCCATATAAAAGTTATAGAAAATATTATTATTACCTGTAAGCATCCCATAACTTCTATAAATAAATTCATTATTAATTAAATTATTATAGAAATCTTTATAATAAGAGTTAGATAAAGAAGAATAAATACTACCTGTATAGTAATCTATATCATAAATATAATTAGACTTATCTAACTTAACACTTTGATCACTCATTCTATAAAAACTATTATCATTATCTAATACTTGTTTTACTTTAGAACTAGTCTCTTCATAATCTAAAATATCATAATAATTTTTAGTTACAAAGATATCAGAAAAATTAGTAGGAATAACAATAATTAATGAAAGAATAGCAAGATAAACATAAAGTACATATTTTTTCTCTAGCTTAAAACTAATAAGAATAATAATAACCAAAAGAACCATATCAGCTACAAATAACAAACATAAATACTCACTCTTATAAACAAAAACAAAAAGATTAATAACTGCAATTATTAAAGAGATAATAATACTAATCCTTAACTTATTTTTATTATTAAAAACATCCTTAAGAAAATAACTAATTATAAGGATAGCAATAGGTAACATTGGTATAAAAGCTTTACCATTTAGATACATTTCTCCATTAAATATATAGTCAAAGATAGGAAAAACTAACAAAATACTAAAGATTATACTAATTACTTTAACTTCGCATTTTTTAGTAATAATTCCATATATTAAAGCAATTATAAAGATAGCACTTAATCCAAGAGAATAAGAAGAATATAAAGTATTAGAAATATCAAAGTTAGGAATAAGTAATCCTAGTAATGAAATATCCTTATTAGTAGCAGTTCTACCACCAAGTAAAGAATAAAGCGTTGGAAGTAGTAAAACACAACTCATAATAACTGGTATTATCATTACAAAAAGATATTTAAAGCCTTCTTTAAAGAAATCTTTAACAGTAATTTTCTCATTTTTCTTATCTTCAATATATCTAAAAATACCATAAAGTAAAACACAAACTAATCCTACAACACTAAAGTAATAACTAGTTAAAATCATTAGGAAAATAGATATAACTAATAAAGATATTTTCTTCTTATCAAAATACTTATCAACACCTATTAAAGCCATAAGTAGAAAAGGCATATAATCTACAAACATAATATGGCGATGCAAATGGAAAATAAAACATCCTGCAGTTAAAAATAGTAAAGTACTAATAAAACTTATCTTTGAATCAAATCTTCTTCTTAAGAAATAATACATTAAAGCAATACTTACTATTAAACATATAATCATACTAAACTGTATATAAGTAATCATTGATACAAAAGGTAATAAATAAGAAATTAAAATAATAGGATTAAAAAGTCCATAATAAGAAATATTATAGATATTTTGTCCTCCCCCAAGATTAAAAGCAAAGTTAGGAAAAAAATCTCCTGTATCATAGAATAGTTTTCTTAAATAATCAGGAAACATAATATGTTGACTAAGCCAATCTTTTTTTGAGCCAAAAAAATTAGTAAAGTTAACAAGAATTAAAATGATAACTAAACTAATAATAATTAAAGTTAAAACACTAATAATATCATTTTTATGTTTATTTAACTTTTTCATAAGTCCCCCTAACTAATTGTAATGCTACTATTAACTGGTACTACTTGTATCATCGTATTACCATCGCTAACAACAATTTCTTTATCATTATAATAGTAACGAGTCTTACCACTTCTAGAATCTTTACTCCAAGTAATAGGTATAGCATAACCATTAGTAATATAATATCCATCACCATTTCCTACAGTATCTAAATCTTGTCTTCCATAACTATCAAGAGTACTATTATTAACTTTCATAATAATTATATTTTTATAATGATACCCTTCCCCACTATCTCTATCAGTATGCGGACTATTATTCATATAACGTAAATAATATCTATTAGTAGAATCATAAGTATAACTTCTAACCTCGCTATAAGAATATGTCATACTAATATTATTTGCAGTCAAAAGATCACTTGTATCATTAAAAGCAATATTATCAGTAGTATAATTCAAAAGACTATAATTATCACTAGTAGTACTATAACCTTTACTAGTAGCAACGTTATATAAATCTTCTATACTAGTAAAGACATTATGAGGTGCTGCAATATTATAATTACGATAATAACCATTATCATAAAGTCCATTAATATTATTAACACCTAAAGCTCTAATATCATTTTGTGCAAAAGTACTCCATCCATAGTGAGCATAAATAGCATCACTTTCTAAAGCATAATCTAAAAAATAATGTCTACTACTTCTAACAGGACCAATCACACTAGTATTAACATCTTTAAAAATAGCCATTATACGAGTTAATCCACCTTCTACTATTATCTCATAAGTCAAATAAGCATCCTGTAATCCTACATGAGCATTATTACCAACATTATTATCAATCATAACAGCAATAGGTCTTTTATTACTGTTAACATCATAAACAGTTAAATCCTTCTTCTCAACAGTACTAGCATCATCTATTTTCACGTTCTCTTTTTTATTAGACTTATTATCATTCATAGACAACAAAAAATAGAAAAGACCTATTAATATTAAAAATAATACTACACTAATAACACTAATTATAATTATTTTCTTTTTATTATGGTTAGGTTTAATCCTAACCTCACCTAAAGATTTTGGCTTTCTCACGACTACCACCCAACTAAATTTTAGCACAATTTAAATAATAATTAAACTTTAAAGGAAAAGTTTCCAAAACTTGACAACAAAAAATATACTATTTACAAAGCAACGAAAAATATGATACATTATAGACATAATTAAAAAGCGGTGTTCCCCACCAAATAAGAAAGTGGGAATGAAAAAAGCGGTGTTCCCTACCAATAAAGAAAATGGGAATAAAAAAAGTGACTATCTATATTCATTCATAGATAGTCTTTTATTATCATCTTACAAGTTTCTTAACATAAGGGCTTTCCACAGATTTATATCCTTTAAATGTTTCTGTACTAGCAATATCTTCTCTTCTATTTTGTAAAGCAACAAGTTCGTTTGCATTATTCAATTCAAATACATCAGCTTTATCAATGCTTTTTACAACTTCACTTGACCTTACAACACTAGTACCAGGCAAAGCTTTTTCTTTCATTTTATCTGCCATTCCCATAATTCTCTAACATTCCTTTCTATCGTCCTTCCAGTCCTCTGAAAGGCACAAATTGAGATGAAAAGTTGACTTATACCTAAAATCATTTATAATAACTATCAGTTGTTGGTACACTACAGAGCACGGTGAGGTGAGTGGTGTTAAGAAATGTTTCTTAAACCCGTATAATTATATGTGTCGTTTATCTCTAGAGTACAAATGAGTGTAGCCTGTAGATTATTATTCTACTTTTATGAGCACGGAACCTTAACTTTGGTAAAACAATTCTCAAGTTTTCAAGTGGAGATTTACAGTCAATGCCACAACTCATTTATTTTTGTCGATAATTATTATGAACACGAATTTTTGCGTTTTTTCACAAAATCTTTTTTGCGTGTTTATTTTTTAGATATTTTTTTCAACCTTTAAAACCTCCATATTAATTAATAACTATATCTCTACTACTAGGCATTACTTGTATAAAAGTATTACCATCACTAACCTTTATTTCATCACCATTACTATAAGAATAATAAGTTTTACCACTTCTAGAATCTTTCTCCCAAGTAATAGGCATCATATAACCATTAGTAATATAGTAGCCTTGTCCACTTCCTACTGTATCTAAATCTTGTCTACCATAATCATCAAGAGTACTATAATCTACTTTCATAATAATTATATTTTTATAATGATATTGTTCTTTACTATCTCTATCAGTATGAGGAATACCATTCATATAACGAAGATAATAACCATTATCACTATCATAAGTATAACTTCTAACTTCACTATTAGAATAAGGAATCTCAATACTAGTTAAAGAAGTACCTTCTAAACTACAATTCTCACCATCACAGTTTAATGAATTATCAGTCTTTTCTAAATCCACCTTTTTACTAACATAATTTAAATTCTCATAATCACTAGATGTAGTATCATAACCTAACTCTTCAGCTTTTAAATATAAATTATCAATACTAGTAAAAACATTATGAGGAGCAGCAATATTATTATCACGATAAAAAGCATCATCATAAAGTCCATTAATGTTATCAACAGAAAGAGCCTTTATATCATTCTCTGCATAAGTACTCCATCCATAATGAGCATATATTGCATCACTTTCAAGTGCATAATCTAAAAAATAATGTCTACTACTTCTAACTGGTCCAATTACATTAGTATCAACATCTTTATATACAGCCATTATTCTAGTTAATCCACCTTCAACAATAATTTCATAAGTTAAATAAGCATCTTGTAATCCTACTTGTTCATCATTTTCTACATTATTATCAATCATAATAGCAATAGGACGTTTATTACTATTAACATCATAAACATTTAACTTTTCCTTTTTTTCTACCAAAGGCACATCATTACCAAGATAAACAAAATAATAGTAAGTTCCTCCTATCAAAGCCAATAATAAAATTATAAATATAATAAATGCTATTCTTCTTTTTCTTTTCTTCTTCACAAGCACCACCTCTACTTTAATTTTATCACAAATTTATACTACTTAATAGAACAAATTATTATTAAAAACATAAAGTATACTAGGTGATTATATGTCTCAATTAATTCAATATACAAGTAAAGAATTAGATTTACTAGCAAGATTAATGCGAGCAGAAGCAGTTGGTGAAGGAGATTATGGTATGCTTATGGTAGGCAATGTTGGTGTAAATAGAGTCCTTGCTAACTGTTATACATTTAGAAATATAAATACAATTACCAAAATGGTATTTCAAAATCCAGGAGGTTTCGCTGGTATAAACAGTCCCCAATTCACATCAGGTTCCACTATCAAAGAAAGAGAACTAGCAGAAAGAACTTTAAAAGGAGAATATTACTATCCTGCTACTAATGCATTATGGTTCTATGCACCAGGAAGAAATAATAATTGTATTAGTACCTGGTATGATCAAGCCCTAGCAGGAAGATTTAAAAATCATTGTTTCTATGCTCCTGATCCTAGTGTATGTCCACCTCTTCATTAAAAATATCCTTATTTTATAGTAACATTATTTTTATTATCTTCTAATATATAGTTAATAGGAAACAAAAAATTTGGGGGATATTGACAATCACTTCAATTTATGTATAATATTAAATTGTAAGTGATCTTCAGTATCCCGCGTGGACTGAAGACTTTTAATTTTACAAAACAAGAGACGAACAAAGTAATTTATTAAAATCAAGAAACATATTATTTTATGCCAAAGAAAAACCTTATAATACCCAATTATAAAAAACAAAAATAGAAAAACTTATACGGTACTAACTAATAGAAACCTAAAGGATTTACCAGTACCAATTAGCATCACACTCTACTATTAAAAATCTATTGTCAAATCATAGTAAACTATGCTATAATAAATGTGTTCTTAAAAGAACCCATAGGGGCGTGGTATAATGGTAGCATAGGAGTCTCCAAAACTTTTGATGGGAGTTCGATTCTCTCCGCCCCTGCCATTAAGAAACTTAAGACTCTTTGCATAAGAGTCTTTTTTTATATTATTATATAAGAAGGTGATACAAATGAGTGAAACTGATAAAAAAAGTTTAGAAAATGCCAAGAAATTATTTTCAAGTGGAGACATTAACAATATTGAAATAGGTACTGTTAAAGGATTACAACAAATTCATAAATATCTATTTGAAGGTTTATATGACTTTGCGGGTATCATCAGAAAAGAAAACATTTCTAAAGGAAATTTTAGATTTGCCAACACTCTATATTTAGAAGATATATTAAAAAAAATAGAAACAATGAAAGAATCTACATTAGATGAAATAATTGATAAATATGTAGAAATGAATATCGCTCATCCTTTCTTAGAAGGAAATGGTAGAAGCACAAGAATTTGGTTAGATTTAATACTAAAGAAAAATCTAAATAAAATTGTTAATTGGGAAAACATTGATAAAAGATTATATTTACAAGCAATGGAACGAAGTCCAATTAATACTTTAGAAATTAAAACTTTAATCGAAAATAATCTAACAGATGATTTTTGTTTAACTACAATTTTTAAAGGTATAGAAACTTCATATTATTATGAAACAGATGAATATTATTAATATTCAAATTAAGCAAAGAGGGATTAATTATGATAGGAGAAGTAGTAAGAGTTACTAGAATAGCAAATGATTTCACTACCAAAGACTTATCTGAAAAATCACAAGTATCAAAATCATACATTAACGAAATAGAAAAAGGAAAGAAAACACCATCTAATGATATATTAAATAAACTAAGTGAAGGATTAAATTTAGATGTTGAAACTTTACTAGAATTAAATGAATATCATGATTCTTTAATTGGTAAAAAAGAAAAATTAGAAATATATAGAATGCTTCTTTTAAAAACATTAGAAACTTATGAAGAAAAAGAAGTAAAAAAATGCAAATAAAAACATCTTTAAATAATTGATGTTTTTTATTTTACAAGTTCTAACTTACTTATTTAACGTGTATGTAAATGTTTTATCTTCTGAGATTTAAGGAACAAAACGATGTCTTAACGGTCCAAATGCTAAACGAGAAAATGCATTCCCACTAGCACCTGTATCAATCATCATTCTAAGCTCTGCTATCTTATCATTATTCTTTTTAGCATTGTCTAATATTAATAAACATTCACAGTCTAAAAAATTATTAGGATCAAAAAGCTCTTTCATTTCTGAAAGCGATAATTCCATCACATTACTAGATAATACCTCCATATTATTATTTTCATAAGAATAAAATCTGTCTATAACATTACAAGAATTATCACCAAAACCTAAAAATTCATCATCTATACTTTTTTCAGGCATATCAGGAATATCAAGATTATTATCGGGATTAGTAATAGAAAAAGCAGTATGTCTTACTGCAAAAAAGTTTATATCAGTAATACCTATTTCAACAATATCACTTAACAAAGGCCCATCAGATAAACGATATTCAATTTTATAATAATGCTCATCATCTTTTAAAT
>CASEWH010000045.1 GCA_949291575.1 uncultured bacterium | reverse complement strand
TTTGTCAAAAAAAATATATATTTTTATAATGAATTTGAGGAGTGAGAAATATGATTAATAATTTAGGAAGGTTTAAAGACTTCTCTGATAATTCATTAAAAACAGTCTTTGAAGTCGATGAACACAAAATAATTGAAATGACTTTACTATTTAATAAGAAAGATATAGATGTTGTATGTGTACCAACACATCATTTCTGTAATCTTGGTTGTAAGATGTGTCATTTAACAAATAAGGGGTTAAATAAAAGTATGATTGCTATTAATAGCGACGACTTTATATATTGCTTAAAAAAGACAGTAACTAAAAATGACGAAAGAATAACTGATAAGAAAAAGTTACTAATTTCATTTATGGGAGTAGGAGAACCATTATTAAATCTTAATTTAATTAAAGAAGTTTATCAAAAAGCAGATTTGCTAAAAAAAGAACTTAACTATGATACAATAGGCTATGCTCTTGCTACTATGATGCCAAATAATAATATTTTAAAGTTGACGGAAATGGTTGATAATTTAAATATTCCTTTGAAAGTACATTTTTCTATGCATACACCAATAGATGCTGAAAGATTTGATCTTATACCTAGTACAAGAGTATCTATTGAAGAAGCATTGGCATATTTAATTAGATATAGAGATAAAATTCAAAAAAATCCTAAAATAATGAGTGAATATGTAAAACTACATAGAACTAATGATCCGATAGAAGTACATTACACTTTAATAAAAGGTGTAAATGATGGTGAACAAGAACTTGAAGGAGTATGTAATTTATTATCAAAATACAATATTCCAATTAAATTCATAAGATTTAATCCAATTAATGAACTGGAAAGAAGTACTATGGAAGAAACATGGATTAAAGAAATCAAAGAAAAAGTTCCTGATTTAAGAGTAAAAACATATAGTCCACCAGGAAGAGAAATAGGAAGTTCATGTGGAGAATTTACAAAACACTATTATCATTATGAAATAGAAACAGAAAAAGAAAAAGAGGAGTTTGAAAAGTGGAGAGAAAAACATCTAGTGCGTAATTAAGTAATAATAAAGTTGCTAATTAAACTATAAAGTTATATAATAAGTAAAAGGAGTGTTTATATGTTTATAGGATTAATATTTATTTTAATAGGAGCTTTATTTTTAATATCAATAATTGCCCCAGAGTTTAACATTGATTTTTCTTATTTAATACCTTTAGTTTTAATAGCATCATCTCTATACTATATTATAAAATGTAAGAAATTTACTCTTGCCAACACAACTGTTTTATATTTAGGAACATGGTTTTTATTAGAAGAACTAAATATTATTAAAGATCCACTAGATGACGCATTTTTTCCTATTCTTTTAATAATCATAGGAATATTCATTGTAATAGAGAGTCTAAAAGTAAAAAAAGTTTTTAAAAGAAAAGATAATAATCTAAAAAACTATTATGGTATCTTTAGTGGTTTAGAAGAAAAAGTAACAGATACTAATTTTAAAGGTGCTAATATTTATAGTGTTTTTGGTGGAGTAGATTTAGACTTAAGAGAATTAGAATTAAAAGAAGATATAATTATTAATGCTTATTCTATTTTTGGAGGAACTAGTATCTTTGTAAATGATAATTTTAAAGTAAAATTTAATTCTTTTTCACTATTTGGAGGTAATGAAAATAAATCAATTACTACTGATAAAAAGAAGGTTTCAACTTTAACAATTAACTGTATATCAATCTTTGGTGGAACAGAGGTTAAGTAATAATCTTACAAATTAGTAAGATTATTTTTCTTGTCAAAAAGCGAAGATGTTAGTATCATTAATATGAAGGTGATAATATGCAAGTAACAATTTTAGGAACAGGAGCCTTTGGTCTTGCTCTTGGAATTTTATTACATGAAAAAAGTAAAGCCGATATTGTCTTTTGGACGGCATTTGAAGAAGAATATTTAGAAATAACTAATAATAACACTTATGATAGAGTCTTAACTGGAATAGAATTAGCTTCTAATCTAGATGTTACTATGGATTTGAGTATTGCTTTAACCGCTTCAGATTTAATTATTGTAGCAGTTCCATGTAATCATGTAAGAGAGGTCCTAACAAGAATTGAAGACCATCTAACTGATAATAGTAGAGTAATATTAGTATCTAAGGGTCTTGAAAAGAATACAGATCTTTTAATGACAGAAATATATGAAGAGTTAGGTTTAAAAGGACAAGTATCATATCTTGCAGGACCAACTTTTGCCAAAGAACTTATCATTAATAGTAAAGCAGGATTAACACTTGGTACTAAAGATGAAAAAACTAAAGAGTTAATGTTAAAACTATTTAAAGATACTAATGTTGAAATAGAAGTAATAGATGATTATATTGGGTTAGAACTATATGGTGTTATTAAAAATGTTTTAGCAATACTAATGGGAAGTATTAATAGTAAATATAGGGGTGACTCAACTAATGCTTATTACTTAACAAAAATATATAACTTTGCTAAAGATTTAGTAACTAAACTAGGAGGAAAAGAAAGTACTTCTACTTGTTATGGTGCCCTAGGAGATATTTTACTAACTTGTAATAGTAAAACTAGTCGTAACTATAGTTATGGAGTTTTACTATATACTAATAAGAATGAAGCTGATGTTTATAAGAAACATTATACCGTTGAAGGAAGTATTGCCATTAATTCATTGACAAAACTATTAAAAAAGAGTAATCAAACATCTCCTTTTATAGAAAAACTAACTGAATATTTTAATGGTACTATTAGTCTTGATGAAGTATTAGAATTATTCTAGGAGAATCTATGGAAGTATATTTAGAATCAATAAAAACAGCTTTCCTTATTTTCCCATTTCTAGCATTCTTAATAACTCTACCATATCTATTATTACAATATCATAAGTATGGCTCAGTACCTTTAATTAGAAGTAGTATTGTCTATACCTTTATTCTTTATTTATTAACTGCTTACTTTCTTGTAATATTACCTCTACCTAGTAAAGAAGAAGTATTAATGATGCCAACTAAAGTTCCTCAGTTAATACCATTTACCTTTATAGGTGACTTTGTAGAAACTTTTAAAAAGACAAGTGGAGTTTTATCTTTCCTAAAATCTCCCATAGTTTATACAACACTCTTTAATATTGCAATTACCATACCCTTTGGAATCTACTTAAGATATTACTTTAAGAAAAAATGGTATACTACTATCATTTATACATTTTTATTAAGTCTATACTTTGAAATAACTCAGCTTACAGGTCTTTATGGCCTTTACCCTAAAGCATATCGTCTTTTTGATGTTGATGATTTAATAATTAATACCTTAGGAGGACTAATAGGTTATCTAATTACCCCAATTGTTACTATATTTTTACCAGATAGAGACAAAATAGATAAATTATCTTATAAAAGAGGTAAAGTAGTCTCAATTTATAGACGCTTTCTCGCTTTCCTAATAGATATCTTTATCTTTGCAACTATAATGTTCATAATACTTGCTTTATTAAACTTTAACGACTTTGTATTACCTTTAATAATAATGACAGCAATTTATTATGTAATTTTACCTACTTTAACTTCCCTTACTTTAGGAAAATACCTTGTCAAAATAAAATTAGAAAGTAAAACAAAATATAAACATCTATCCATCTTTATAAGACAAATAATCCTTTACTTTGGAATAGTCTTTGGTCCCCTTATTTTTATAGAGTTAAATCAATATATTAATGGTCTTATAACATTATTTTACATTTTATTTGCAATATATGCTTATTTTGAAATATTTTTAAAATTCTTTGGTCGTAAAAAGCCTTTAATATATGAAAGATTAACTAAAACAGAAAATATAAGTACAGTCTATTATATAGACCATGAAGAAAATGAACCTAGTCAAGATACTAAAAGTGTGATAAACTATAACAAAGAGGAGGTTAAAGATGAAAGTAGAGATTAAAAAAGTAATTTGGCCATCTTTGCTTAGTTCAATATTTTTATTACTACTAGGATTATTATTATTCTTTAAATCAAGTGAGACATTAGTAGGTATATCTTATTTAGTAGGCGGTGTCCTAATAGCATTAGGTGTTATTGCCATAATAAACTTTTTAAGAAATGGTTCTAGAGATATTTTTGTACAATTAAATATAGTCTATGGTATTGTAAGTATAGTAGCAGGAATATTTTTAGTAACAGTACCAGAGTTTATTGGTAGTATTATCCCAATAGTTGTTGGAATTGCTGTTATTATAAGTAGTTCTTTCAAAGTACAACAAGCTCTTGTATTGAAAAATTTAGATAACAAATATTTCTTACCATCATTAATAATGGCAATAGTATGTTTAGTTTGTGGAGTAGTAATATTATTTAATCCATTTACAAGTGCTGTGGTAGTTACTCAAATTATTGGCCTTTTTATGATAATTTATGCTATTTTAGATATAATTAATAGTTTCATATTAAGAAAAAGTAGTAATATTAGCGTAGAAATAAGTACTAATAGAAAAGAGCCTAGAAATAAAAAAACAAAGACTGCAAAAGTTGTTAAAGAAGTAGATAGGGAAGATGAGTGATAAAATGCAAATTCTAAATTTAAAAGACATTTTGGATGATTTAACTGTAAAAATTAATGATTTTCTTTCTCCTTATACATCTGAACCTGTCTTTTGGGTAGTTCTTGCGATAATATTATTGTTAATAGGATGTTGGGGTATAAGATATTTTGGAAGGAAGTAAGTGCAGCATCACTTGCTTCTTTTAATTGATAAAGGAGGTGTTAAAGTGGAAAAATTAAAAATAGGGCATAAGTATCAAATACATAGTTATAAACATAATGGCCAAATCTATAAAGCATGGGATGAAGCGACACTTCTAAATTTTGATTTTAAAAAAGGAATTTTAGTTTTTGCTAATAATTGTACGACAGTTACAGAAAAAGATGGTCATACATGGAAAACGAAAGAACCAGCGATTTTATATTTCTTTTTAAATAGGTGGTACAACATCATTGGTCAATATAAAGGAAGAGGCATATGTTATTACTGTAATATGGCAAGTCCCATAATAATAGAAGATAATACAATAAAATATATTGATTATGATTTAGATGTCAAAGTTTTTTCAAGTGGAGCATTTAAAGTAGTAGATAAAAACGAATATAACTATCATAAAAACAAATTTAAATATCCAAAAGAAATAGATTACATAATAAAAGAACAACTAAATGATTTAATAAATGAAAGAGCAGAATATGAAAATGAAATAAATGCAAGTTCTGAATACATAAATTCAAGTAGAAGTGGTGTGGTTTCATACAGAGTTGATGGATTAGAAAGTACGTTAGTAACAGGGGATTTAAGTTATTTAAGCAAAAGCCTATTAGAGGGATTAGATGTTAAAACAGGGCAAATAATTGCTACTAGTCCGAATCAAGGTAAAATAATTAATAATTTTATGTGTTATATTGCTGTTGTAATGAACTCTAGATATAGCGAAGAAGCGGAAGTTGGAGATAGAGTAACTTTGAGGCTATCATCAGCAGAAGAGGTATAAGCAGAAATATATTATATAGCAGAAGAAACTGATGGAAGTAGAGTAATAGTATTCGAAATAAACAAACATGTTGAAGATTTAATAAATTATAGAAAAATATCATTAGATGTAATATGGTGGAGTAAAACAGGATTGAAAATACCAAATTCTGCAATAATTTATGAAGATGATTTAACATATGTTATG
>CASEWH010000044.1 GCA_949291575.1 uncultured bacterium | reverse complement strand
ACATCACCTGCTCTTAACATTTCCATTACCATTGAAAAGTTTTGCTCGTCTTCTGGAGCTTCATACCAAAGATAAAATACTAAAGACAACAATAACATAGAAGCAGCAGTATCCCAAAAGGGGTCATTAGACTGACTTCCTTTAGGTGTAGTAGATTTAAATAAATTAGTAACTAACTTTTGCACATCATTATCATTTTTTAGATAAACAAAAGGATTATAGCAATGGCTTTTATCCATATTAATTAAATCTAAAACTTTAACATTATAACCTTGCTTTTCTAAAAGTCCACCAACATCTCTTATTAATTCCCCTTTTGGATCTAGTACAACATAAGAACAATTACATTGCATCAAATTAGGCTTAGCATAAAATCTAGTCTTACCTGCACCACTACCTCCACAAATTAAAACATTAAGATTTCTCCTGTGCTTTCTTCCATCTAATCCTAGTCTAAAATTTTGTGTTAGTATTTTATTGCAAAAAATATTTTTATCTTCATACTTTTTACATATTTTCTTTACATCTCCCCACTTAGCAGAGCCATATTCCTCATTTCTTCGATAATTCTTTCTTGTAGAAAAATATACTCCAATTGCAACAGCATAAATAAGCAATAAAAAAAAGATAGTTTTTAAACTATCATTACACCAATAAATATTAAATGGATGATTTAAAACATCATTTATGTTTTTTATTATTTTTATAAGCCCACCATTTACATAAGGGGCTATCAATAAACCAAACCATATAACTGGTATAATTCCAAATATGCTAAAAACTATCTTTTGATGCCTAGAACTTGACATTACTACCTTTCTTTTTCATCTTTAAATTTACCTAGAGTATCAATTAATTGTAATATTAAATCATTTATTTTATCTCTAGGCTCATTAGCAACTATTAATTCATTTCTTTTGTCATCTAATGCAGAAATAAGTAATCTAGTATCAAAACGAGTTAATGGTACTTCATTTGTATTGTCTAATTTTAGTAGTAAATCATCAACACAAGAAATATCAGACTGATACTCTATTCCTTTATTTCTATACTTATTTAGAGCTTCTAATATCATAGATTTATCATCATCATTAAATTTAAAATGCGATATATCTTTCATAAGCTATCGCTCCTGTTCCTTATTTTTTGTTTCTCGTTTATTATCTAAATACTGTCCTATTCTAGTATTAATATCTAAAGCTACTTCTTTCATTGAAGTAAGTTCATTTGCTATCTCTACATTTTCCATTTTAGAAAATTTTGAAGCTAAATTATTAATACCTTCAGCAGAAGATTCTATTCCATACTTTTGACATATCATATAACTAATAAGACTAGCCTTATCATCATCTAATTCATTTGTATTTTCATATAAGTTAATTTTTGCTATTTCTGTAGATATTGCTTTAATTGATTCATCATAATTATTACTCCTACATATATAAATAGCTTTATCATTTTGATTCCATTCACATTTTTTATCACTATCTAAACTATCAACTGCTTTAATAGCAATAGGGCATTCATGAAATAAAGATTGTAACAATAACTTCTTATCATAAGACCTAGTAGTAGGTTTCATATTAGTTTCTGAAATATCTATAACATCTTTTGCATATATAGGTGT
>CASEWH010000043.1 GCA_949291575.1 uncultured bacterium | reverse complement strand
TATACATGATTATTTCTTCGCAAAGACAATAGACAAAACACGTCCTGGAGGAATAATAGCATTAATTACATCAAAAGGAACACTTGATAAAAAAGATGAAAGAACTAGAAAATATATTGCTCAAAGAGCTAATTTATTAGGAGCAATACGTTTACCTAATAATATTTTTCAAGAAAATGCTGGAACAACTGTAACTACTGATATTCTATTCTTACAAAAACGTGATTCTGTAACAGATATTATGCCAGACTGGGTATATTTAGATACAGATGAAAAGGGGATTACAATGAATAAATATTTTGTTGATAATCCTAATATGATTTTAGGAAAAATGGAAATGATTCCTTCACAATATGGTAATGTGTCCGCTTGTATTCCTTATGAAGATAAAAATATAGAAGATTTACTAAATAATGCAATTAGTAATATTCATGCTGAAATTAATAACTATGAGTTAGAAGAATTAGAAGAAGAAGATAATTCTATTGAAGCTGATCCAAGTGTTAGAAATTTTTCTTATGCTATAATAGATGATAAGATATATTATCGTGAAAATAGCAGAATGTATTTACAGGAAGTGGCTTTAACTACACAAAATAGAATTAAAGGACTAATTGAAATTAGAGATTGTGTAAGATATTTAATTGAACTTCAAGTAGAAAACTATTCTGATGAAGAAATAAGGCAGGAACAAGATAAACTAAATGTTTTATATGATAATTTTACAAAAAAATATGGTCTTATAAATAGTAGAGCTAACACCTCTGCTTTTTCTAATGATAGTAGTTTCTATTTACTTTGCTCATTAGAAATTCTAGATGAAAATAAAGAATTAAAGAGTAAAGCTGATATGTTTTTCAAAAGGACTATTAATCCTAATAGAGAAATTACAAGGGTAGATACAGCTCAAGAGGCACTAATAGTATCTATTTCAGAGAGAGCTAAAGTTGATATTAATTTTATTAAAGAATTAACAGGTATGGAATATGAAAAAATAATAGAAGAATTGAGGGGACAAATTTTTAAAGTCCCATCATTTGATAAAGAAGAAGTTTGGGTAACAGCAGACGAATATTTATCTGGTGATATAAGAGAAAAGTTGGAAATTGCAAAGAAGTTTGCAGGAACAGATTCATCTTTTGAAATAAATGTAAAATATCTAGAAGAATCTATGCCAAAAGAGTTAGATGCAAGTGATATTTCTGTAAGGTTAGGCGCTACCTGGATACCAGTTGAAATAATAGAAGAGTTTATATGGGATTTATTAGAACCTTCTTGGTATGCTAGAGATAAAATAAAAGTTCATTTTATGAAGAGTATAGGACAATGGAATATAGAAAATAAAAATTTTGATAGTGGAAATGTAAAGGTTAACTCTACGTATGGAACACATAGAATTAATGCTTACAAAATAATTGAAACTACACTTAATTTAAGAGATGTTAAAGTATATGATTATAAAGTGGATATTAATGGAGTTAAAAAGCAAGAATTAAATAAAAAAGAAACTGCTATAGCTCTAGCAAAACAAGAACAAATAAAAAATGCTTTTGTAGAGTGGGTTTGGAAAGATATAGATAGAAGAGAAAAATTATGTAAGATTTATAATGAAAAATTTAATTCTATTCGACCTCGTGAATATGATGGTTCTCATATTAAGTTTTTTGGTATGAATCCAGAAATAAAATTAAGGAATCATCAAGTAAATGGGGTTGCAAGAATACTTTATGGTGGCAACACACTTCTTGCTCATGAAGTAGGGGCAGGGAAGACTTTTACTATGGTGGCTGCTGCAATGGAAAGTAAAAGGCTAGGGCTATGTAATAAGAGTATGTTTGTAGTACCTAATCATATCGTTGAACAATTTGCTAGTGAATTTCTGCAATTATATCCGAGTGCTAATATTCTTGTTACAACAAAAAAAGATTTCTCAACTGCTAATAGAAAAAAGTTTTGTTCAAGAATAGCAACAGGAGATTATGATGCAGTGATAATATCTCATAGCCAATTTGAAAAAATACCAATGTCATATGGAAGGCAAAAAGAATTATTAGAAAGACAAAGAGATGATGTTGTAAAAAGTCTTACTAATTTGCGAGACAATAGAGGAGAACATACAACTATTAAAATGCTAATGAAGGTACAAAAACAAGTAGAAGCCAAATTGAAAAAGTTAAATGATACAAGTAGAAAAGATGATGTTGTAACATTTGAAGAATTAGGTGTCGATAGACTTTTTGTTGATGAGGCTCACTATTATAAAAATTTGTATGTTTTTTCAAAAATGAGAAATGTAGGTGGTATTTCTCAAACAGAGTCTCAAAAATCCAGCGATTTATTTATGAAGTGTCGATACTTAGATGAATTAACTGGGGGCAGAGGAATTATTTTTGCGACAGGAACACCTATTTCTAATAGTATGGTAGAGCTATATACTATGCAACGGTACTTACAATATGCTGAACTAGAGAAAAGAAATTTGCAAACATTTGATGCTTGGGCATCAACTTTTGGCGAGACAGTAACAGCTATTGAACTAGCTCCAGAGGGAACAGGTTATAGAGCGAAAACACGTTTTGCAAAGTTTTATAATTTACCTGAGTTAATGGCAATGTTTAAAGAAGTAGCAGATATTCAAACAGCTGATATGCTTAATCTACCTGTTCCTAAGGCTAATTATGAGAATATAGTAGTAAAGCCTACTGAAATGCAAAAGAAAATAGTTGAAAGTCTTGGTGAAAGAGCTGAAGCTGTAAGAAATAATAAAGTTAGACCTGATGTTGATAATTTGTTGAAAATCACAAATGATGGAAGAAAGGTTGCTTTAGATCAGAGGTTATATGATAATAAATTACCAGATGATGAAAATAACAAAATATCAGTTTGTGCTAATAATATATATAGAATATGGGATAAGTATAAAGATAAAAAACTAACACAATTAGTTTTTTGTGACTTATCAACACCAAAAAATGATGGGAATTTTAATGCTTATGATGAACTTAAGAGAAAATTAGAGTTGAAAGGAATCCCAGAAGAAGAAGTTCAATTTATTCATTATGCAAACACTGACATAAGAAAAAAAGAATTATTTTCTAAAGTTAGAAAGGGAATTGTTAGAACATTGATGGGAAGCACATCAAAAATGGGTGCAGGAACAAATTGTCAAGATAAACTAATTGCATTACACGATCTTGACTGTCCTTGGAGACCATCTGATTTACAACAAAGAGCAGGAAGAATTGTTCGTCAAGGCAATGAAAATAAAGAAGTCTATATTTATAGATATGTTACCGAAGGAACTTTTGATGCTTACTCATATCAGCTAATAGAAAATAAGCAAAGATTTATTTCCCAAGTATTTACTTCTAAAACTCCAGTTCGACAGGCAGAAGATATAGATGAAACTGCATTATCTTATGCAGAAATAAAAGCTTTAGCCGCAGGGAATCCATTAATTATTGAAAAAACAGAATTAGACACCGAAGTTGCAAAACTCAAAGTTTTGAAACAAAGTTATCAAAGTCAGAAATATTCATTGGAAAATAAAATAGCTAAGTTTTACCCTATTGAAATAAAAAATAAAGAAACTAAAATTAGTAAATTAGAAGCAGACTTTAAATTGTTTAAAAGTAATTTAGTGTCTGATAAGTTTTTAGGAATGATTATAAATAATGATAAAATAATTGATAAGACATTAGCAGGTAAGAAAATATTAGATTTGTGTAAATCACTAACAGATACTAAAGAAATAGAGATAGGTGAATATAAAAAATTTAAAATGGCAATTGCTTATGATACGACTTCTAAAAATTATAAAGTAATTCTAAAAAACAATTTGTCTTACGAAACTAATCTTGGTGATGATGCAATAGGCAATATTACTCGTATTGATAATTTACTTTCAAGAATAGAAGAAAAGCTAGAAAGTACTAAAAATAATTTAAATGAAACTATAAAGCAATATAATATTGCTAAAGAGGAAGTAAAGAAACCTTTTAAGCAGGAAGAAGAATTAAAAGAAAAAACAAAACGATTAAATAAATTAAATGTTATGTTAAATCT
>CASEWH010000042.1 GCA_949291575.1 uncultured bacterium | reverse complement strand
TCTATTAAATTTCTTTGTTCATTACTTAAATGACTATATTCTCCTTTTGTCATTTTTCTATACCTCCCTTTAATAATGACAAACAGGTTATGGCATATTATATCATTAACTTTTGTTCTTTAAAAGAATAAGTTCCCATTACTAATTTTTCGGGAACTTTGAATTTTATTTAACAATTTTTAACATTTTCTTAAAAAATTACTTTCTTTTTTTTGTGTTCTATGCTATATTATATGAGTAATCAGTTTATGGGCTGTTAGCTCAGTTGGTAGAGCAATTGACTCTTAATCAATGGGTCTAGGGTTCGAATCCCTAACAGCCCACCATATATAGAGATTTAACTAGGTCTTTTGGCTTAGTTTTTTTATTTATATTTTTAAAGGAGAATCTATAATATTTCTATCTAATACTATATTTTTTATATCTACTAAATCCATTTTTATCATCTCATCTTCTTCAAATAAAATAAAATTTGTAATTATCCCCTTATCTTTTTCATTAATTATATAACCATTTAATATTTCATTATTTTTAAGTTCTACAATAACTGGTTGATTAGAAAAACTATAAACTTTATTGGATAATGCTATTTTTTCTTTAGTAATTTCATACTGTTCAACTGGTAAATATTTTTCTGGTATTTTGAAAGTTGTAATTAATCTTCTTGTATTTTTTGTAAGTATATAAATATTATCTTTATATACTTTCGCTATTTTTCCATTAATTGATTTACTAGTAAGATATTGATGGAACTTTCCTTCATACATCCCCTTAGTCTTACCTTTTCTACTAACAGTGTTTAATAGTGATATAGGGCTTTGATTAGTCATAACTCTTTCTCTAATTCTTTTTCTAGCATGTTTTGTTACTCTTCCCATAATCAATTCCCCTATTCTTATATTCATTTTCTATCCACATCATTATTACTTTTACGATATAATCCACTTCCACATCAGTTAATTCTCTGTTTTTTGGAATACTATACCATTTATTTAGACAACCTCTACAACAGGTAGCAGTTGCATGTTGTGCTATAAAAACAGGATGTCCTCTCATAGGTGTTTGTTTTCCGTCATTGGGAATAATGTTTGGTCTTAATCTTTTGTTTATAAAGTCATAAGCGTGATCTTTAATTTTATCTAATCCTTTTTTATCAATATATTCTATATCTTTTTCTTTAAGATGAAAACTACTTCTAAACTTTGACTTAGATAATCTATATAATAAATAATTTATATCTTGCATTAAAACACCTTCTTTACAAAAACACTTTCTATAATTATACTAACACATGAGGTGGTATTTTTGAAAGTAGTTCATCCATTAAAACCAATTTATAATAGTGAGTCTAAAGTTTTAATATTAGGAAGCTTTCCTTCTATTAAATCAAGAGAAAATAATTTTTATTATGGAAATCCTAAGAATAGATTTTGGTCTACTTTAGAAAAGGTATTTAAGGAAAATATTGGAAGTTCTAATCAAGATAGGGAAAAGTTTCTCTTAAATCATAAAATTGCTCTTTTTGATGTCGTATATAGTTGTAATATAACAGCATCAAGTGATAGTAGTATTAAAGATGTTATACCTAATAATATTAAGAAAATTGTTGATGAAAGTAAAATAAAAGCAATATTTACAACTGGTACTAAGGCATATAGTTTATATAATAAATATCTTCTTAAAGATGTAGGGATAGAAGCGATTAAACTTCCATCTCCATCCCCTGCTAATTGTAAAAAAGGGATAGAAGATGTGTTAGTTAATAGTTATAGCAAAATAAAAGAATACTTGGACTGATTTACCCAAGTATTTTTATTTAACAATATCTTCACTATTTACAGGAAAATCTAAATTATTAAGTAAATCTTTAACTTCATTACTTACTTTTTCGTTTTTCAACTCTACAATAACTTCACCTTTGTTATGGTCTGCTAAAACACTTTTAACTCCTTTTATCATTTTTAAAGAGTTCGATATTCTATTTTCACAACCAGTACACTTTATATTAGAAACATTATATTTTATTTTCATTGTTAATCTTCTCCTTTCTTTATAATCACAAATAAAATTAGTACCAACTACTTGAGTCGGTACTTTCTTTTAAAATAACTTTTAAGGGTAGTACCTAACATAGGAAAACTAGATATCCCTTTTTATATGTAAAATTTCTTTACATATTAATATTAGCATATAATATAGTTCACTTTCAAGTTTCTATCTGTTTAAAAATCTATACTATCAAGATATTCTCTTGCAACATCTCTTGGATTTTCTCCTAGTTCATCTACTCTATAATTTAATTCACTCATAATGTCATTATTTAACTTAATACCAAGATCACTTAATACATCTTCTATTTCTGGATATTCTTCTAAAGTATCACTTCTAACAAGAGGTATTGCATAATATGGTGGAAAAGCATTTTTATCATCTTCTAAGACTACAAGATTAAATTTCTTTAATAGTCCATCTGTTGCAAAGGCATCTACTACATCGCTTTCATTATTCATTAAAGCTGTGTATCTTGGACTACCATCTATTCCAATAATATCTTTAAATTTATAAGAATATACACTACTTACTCTATTTAGTCCATCTTCTCTATTGATAAATTCAAGACTTGGACTAATTACTAAATTACTTGATACTCTTGATAAATCACTCATTGTCTTTAGGTTATAAAGATTAGCAGTTTCCTGTTTAACAGCAAGAGTATAAGTATTATTAAAGCCCATTTGATCTAATACTTTAATATTATATTTACTATTTAAATCATTCTTAACTGTATTATAAACTTTTTCTATATCAGTAATAGGTTCATAGTTTAAAGTATCTCCATAGACAGTACCTGTATAGTCTATATATAAATCAATATCTCCTCTTTTTAAAGCTTCAAAGCATACTTGAGTACCACCTAGATTACAGTTTTCTACTACATCATAATCTGTTTTATCTTTAATCGCATCACTTACCATATAACAAAGAACATTTTGTTCTGTAAAGTCTTTACTACCTACGACAATAGCATTGTCATTTTTATTTGATGAAAAAAATGTATAACCAAAGATTATGATTAAGATGATAGCAGTTACTACTAAGATAATCTTTTGATGGAATCTTTTTTTCTTTAGTAATTTCTTATCTAAATCACTACCCTTTTGAAGACTTATAGGGGTTACTAGTTTTTCAACGATACCAATAATGTAATCGACTGCTAAAGCAAGTAGACAAGCTGGTATTGCTCCTGCTAGTATTTGATAGTTATTAACAGTCCTAATACCTGAGAAGACAAGATAACCTAGACCTCCACCTCCGATGAAAGCAGCCATTGTCATAAGTCCTACCGCTGTAACAGCACTTATTCTAATTCCTGCCATAATTACTGGTAAAGCTAGAGGTATTTGTATTTTGTAAAGTATTTGCCATTTAGTTAGTCCAATACCAGTTGCAGACTCTATCATATTACTATCTATATTACTAATACCTGTATAAGTGTTCTTAATAATTGGTAGCAAGGAATATAAAACGACCATTACAATCGCAGGGGTTGTACCTATTCCAAGAAAAGGAATAGCAAAACCAAGTAAAGCCATACTAGGTATCGCTTGAATAACGCTTGCAACTCCTAAGACAGGTTTATTTGCCTTTTTAACATAACTTATTAAAATACCAATAGGAACACCTATTACAATAGCAAGTAAGACTGATAGAAAAGTTAATTCAATATGCTCTATTAGTAAAGATATAATTTGATCAATATTATTACCGATATATTCTAAAAAGTCCATTACTCATCACTCCCTTCTAGAAATTGACTACTTAAGGAAGTAAGAAGACTACCTCTTGTAATTAAGCCTTGTAATATTCCTTTAGAATTAATTACAGGAATAGTAGTTGTTTTAGCATTATTAACAACGTTTAATACATCTACAAGTGAATCTGTTTCTTTAACACTAATAGAGTTTTTAGATATATAGTTACTAGCATTCTTTTTTAAGTCAGAGTCTTTTGATAATTCATCTATAATAATAGAACCTAAATATTTTTTCTTACTATCTACAACCATCAATGTATCTACTTTTAAATTTCTCATTTTAGTAAGACACCTAAATAAAGATAAGTTTTCTCTACATGTTACAGGATTTTTTAACATAATATCTTTTACCTTAATAAACTCAGGTGATGTCCATATTCTTTTAGGTCCTACAAAGTCACTAACAAATTTATTTTTAGGATGTTTTAAAATATTTTCAGGTGTATCATACTGAATAATATGTCCTCCATCCATAATACAGATTTTATCGGCTATTTTAATGGCTTCATCCATATCGTGTGTAACAAAGACAATAGTCTTTTTAAATTTCTCTTGAATTCTTAAAAGTTCATCTTGTAAAGAATTTCTAGTCATAGGATCCAAAGCTGAAAATGGTTCATCCATAAGTATTATAGATGGATCTGTTAAAAAGGCCCTTGCAACTCCTACTCGTTGTTGTTGTCCTCCTGATAATTCTGTAGGATATCTATCTAAATAAGACATATCTAGTCCTACCATATCCATCATTTCTTTAGTCTTTTTATTAATTTCATCCTCTGGCATCTTCTTTAATCTTGCTATTAAATCAATATTTTCTCTAATTGAAAGATGAGGAAAAAGACCTGTCTGTTGTATAACATAACCAATATTTCTTCTTAGTTCAATAACATTTTTATTATTAATATCTTCTCCATCTATTAAAATATGTCCTTTAGTAGGATTAATTAATCTATTAATCATCTTCAAAGTTGTAGTTTTACCACAACCGCTCTCTCCTATTAGACAAACAATATTACCTGTTTCTATTTTAAAAGAAATATTAGAAAGAACATTAGTATTTTTATATTTTTTAAAAACATTTTTAAATTCTATCATTATACTACCCCTTTTTAATAAAATATTTTACTCTTTATT
>CASEWH010000041.1 GCA_949291575.1 uncultured bacterium | reverse complement strand
ATCATAATTAATATCTTCAAATACAACACCTATATCCTCTAATGCTTTTAATCTCTTAATAAATTCTTTAATAGAATATTTTTCTAACTCTCTATTAGAAATATCTACATTACCATTTAATAAAGTCTCTATTTCTTTATAATCATAACTTTCTAAAAGAGAAAACAAATTTTTAGTCTTATTATCTATAATAATAGTCGTATAAGATGGTAAATTTTTAAATTTTCCTAACTCCCCAATAGATAAAATAATAAATGGAGACAAAATTAATAATGTAATTAAAAGTATAATAATTAATCTTCGTTTAAATCTATTATTATAGTACTTAATAGATTCAGTTATAGTAGCATTATTCTCATCTTTTAAACCTAACTCTCCATTAAGTAATTCTGTAACACTAATACCTAAAATATTACATAATTCATTAAGGATACTTATATCAGGGCATCCCTTTCCACATTCCCATTTTGATATAGTCTTAGGACTAAGATTAAGTAAATTTGCTAAATCTTGTTGGGTAAGGCCTTTATCCTTTCTTACTTTCTTAATTAGTTTTCCAATTTTCTCTTGATTCATATTCTTCACTCTCTTTCTTACATAAAGAATATAAAATAATACCTAAAATTAACACCCACTAATAGTAGAGTTTAAAAAAAGCACAAGTTTATTTACCTATGCTTTCATTAAAAATGCTAAATAACCTCTATATGCTTCATAAATATCTACTTTACTAGTAACTTCATAAGGAGCATGCATATTTAAAACTCCAACTCCTGCATCTATTACTTTTACATCATAATTAGCAAGGATATAGGCAATAGTACCACCACCACCTGCATCTACTTTACCTAACTCTGATATTTGATAACTAATATTATCACTATCTAAGATATTTCTAAGTTCTGCAATAAACTCAGCATCAGCATCATTACTACCACTCTTACCACGAGCACCTGTATATTTACAGAAAACTAAACCACGAGCTAAATATGATGAATTACGTTTATCCATAACACTAGCATATAAAGGATCATATGCTGCATTAACATCGCTACTTAACATCTTAGAATTAGATAAAACACGTCTTACAGCAACAAAACTATCCACACCAAGTAAATGACAAACTTCTGCTATAGTATTTTCATAGAACCTAGATCCCATACCAGTAGAACCAACACTACCTATTTCTTCTTTATCAACTAAAATACAACATAAAGTCTTATCAGTAACTTCTGTTTCTAAAAAAGCCATAAGTGAAGAATAAGCACAACTTCTATCATCTTGACCATAAGATAAAACCATACTCTTATCAAGTCCCATATCACGAGCACACCCTGCAGGAACAACTTCTATTTCACTAGATAAAAAATCATCTTCAGATATATCATATTTTTCTTTTAATAAAGAAAGTACATTAGCTTTAACCCCTTCTTTATCTTCACCCTTTAAAGGCATATTACCAATCAAAACATCTAAAGCTTCACCTTCTATTAGTTTAGAAGCATCCTTCTTCATCTGTTCACTTGCTAAATGAGGAAGTAAATCAGTTATACAAAATACTGGATCATCATCACTTTCTCCAATATTAACATCTATCTTAGTACCATCCCTCTTAACAATAACACCATGTAATGCTAAAGGAATAGTAGTCCATTGATACTTCTTAATACCACCATAATAATGCGTATCAAAATAAGCAAAATCTGTATCTTCATATAAAGGATTAGCTTTTAAATCAAGTCTAGGAGAATCAATATGTGCTCCTAATATATTCATACCATTAGTAATAGAGTCATTACCTATTATAAATAATATAACTGCTTTCCCTCTATTATCAGCATAAATCTTGTCCCCTGGTTTTAATGACTTTTTATTCTTAATATAATCCACAATATTGTGGAAACCTTTCTCTTCAGCACGTCTAATAATCTCTTTATTGCATTCTCTTTCTGTTTTAGAAACAGATAAAAACTCTTTATAATCTTCACCCATCTCAAACACTTTAGAAACTTCTACTGCATCATACTTCTTCCAAATATTCTCTTTCAACATAAATCATCCTTTCATATTTTAGTATAACACAAAACAAACAATTATATTTATAAATGATAATATTTCATATCTTCATTATATTCTTTTTCTACCATCTTAGCAAAAGATGTACCCATACTAATAGGATAAGTAGAAAGTAATCCATCATAGACAATTACCCCATCATATGGAAATAAAGAAGTAGTAACAATACAAGGTATATCATGATAAGGAATAACTTCATCTATATTAGAATTTAATCCTTTAATCATATAAACACGATCACTAGAAAGAAGTGCCGTATAGTCTTCTTCATATTTAGCAATAGTAAACATTCCTCTAATACCTTGTTTAAATTTACTTACTTTCTCTAAATCTTCACTATCAAAATTATGAGGATTATCTTTCAAATAAGCATCTATAATCTTTTCTTTATCTTCAAATAGATACTCTATAATTGGCATTAATTGATTAGGATCTAAAGATTCTTGCTTATATATTTTCTTAAGACTAGTATCAATATGATATTTATTATTAACATACTCTAACAATGAAAAATATAAGTTGTAAAAGCCTTTGGCAATATCATCACCTAAACAAGCATTTCTTTGTTTAACATAACCTCTATATTTTTTCTCTTCATATTCTTCTTTCTCTTTAAGTTTTTCTCTATATTCTTTAGGAGTCATCCCATTTAAAGCCCCTGAAGGCATCTCATCCATCGCTTGATCCATTAATTTAAAGAAATCACTTAAATCAACACCTTTTAAAGAATGAATATCAGTAATAGCATTTTTTAAATACTCTCTATCATTATCTAACAATGCACAAATTCTAATATGATATAAAACACTCTCATATGATACTGGTAATTTTTTTAATTTTTTAATAAACTTAACAATAGTTTTATTTGTAGTATTAATATCATTGTAAAAGTAAGCTTTATACATATCCATATCAAAATGAGGAGTTGTAGTATCATTATAATGCATTCTAGCTTCATCAATGTCATCTAAATAAGGAGAATAATCTTTATAATAAAATTCTATAAAATTCTTTTCTAAGCTTTCTATATATTTAAAAGTAAAACCTACATAATAATTGAATAATTTATTATAAAAAACATGCTTATCACCTTCATTACCATTATACTCAAAAATCTGAGATGCTAAATTTATTAATGGTTCTGCTAAACAATTACCATTAACTTTAATATAACCAATTAAAAATTCATTTAAAGCATCTTTTTCTTTAGCTTCTTTACCGTCAAGCATTTTATGCCATGCCCATGAACATGCTTCATAAGCTCCGACGCCAACCCATTTTGACGTTTTGTTGAGCCCCCAGGCGGCAGT
>CASEWH010000040.1 GCA_949291575.1 uncultured bacterium | reverse complement strand
CAGATTTGGTATCATGGTACTAAAGTAGATTCAATTGTATTTAATTTAGTAGCGAATTACTATAGTGAGTACGATAACGAAATAACAGAAGTAATAGAATAAGTTCTAATGTTATAGTAGCTAGATATGCTAAAAATGAAAATTTGAGAAATATAGTTAGTAAATTTTTAAGGCTTTGTTTGTAGCTAAAATATAAAAGAATTTTGTTTACAAGATAGTATCTTTTGATATAATAGTTATTAGAAAAACATGAGGGTGTAAATTATCTTCTTGCACTACGCTTACTATTTACTAGTAAGTTTGAGTAAGGTTATATCCTGAAAGAATATATGTAGGTACTGGGAGTCCTACCATGTTACTAAAAAGCTCACGTTACGTGGGCTTTTAATCTTCTAAAATCATTTCTTTATCTTTAAAATAATAATGTTTATTACATATATCTTTTAATTTGGTCCTATGGGTTATGATATTTAAAGGTTTATTTTTTTACTTCTTTAAATAAATATTCAATGATACTACTTTACAATAGAGCCTATATCATCAGTAATAAGAGCTTGTTTTAACATACCAGGTTTATTTATATTGAAAACGATAATAGGAATAGACTCTTCCATACATAGAGTAATTGCTGTCAAGTCCATTACTTTTAACTTTTTATTTAACACATCATTATATGTTGTTTCTTTAATTAATTTAGCATCTTTATATTTTTTAGGATCTTTATCATAAATACCATCTACATTAGTTGCTTTTACTAAAATATCAGCATTAATCTCTGCCGCTCTTAAAGCTGCTGCCGTATCAGTTGAAAAGAAGGGGTTACCTGTACCACAACCAAATATTACAACTCTACCTTTTTCAAGATGTTTCTCACACTTTTCACGTAGATAGAACTCGGCAACTTTTCTCATTTCAATAGCAGTTTCAACACGAACTGGAACACCTATTTGTCTAAAAGCATCTTGCAAAGCTAGAGCATTCATAGTAGTTGCAAGCATGCCTATATAATCAGATGTTTGTCGCTCCATAAAGTCATTCGCTTTACCTCTCCAGAAGTTTCCTCCTCCTACAACTATTGCAATAGAAAAGCCCATATCAAGACAATCTTTAACTTCTTTAGCAATTTCTATTACTCTTTCAAAGGCAATACCATTATCTTTAGAGCCACTTAAAGCTTCTCCTGATAACTTTAATAAAATTCTTTTTTTATCCATAGTTTCACTTCCTTGGTATTAGTATATCATGTCGTATTTTTAGTAGCAATTTTTTCTTTAAAAAATAAATTATCTTTGTTATACTTGTTTTATAGCGAAAGGATAGTGATTAAATGAAATATGTTTATGCCTTTAGTGAAGGCAATAAGGATATGAGAGAGTTGTTAGGAGGAAAAGGAGCTAATCTTGCCGAGATGACAAGAATTGGACTACCTGTACCTCGTGGGTTTACTGTAACAACTGAAGCTTGCTTAAAATACTATAAAGATAATGAAGAGATTAGTGAGGATATTAAAGAAGAAATCTTTAAAGAATTAGCTAATCTTGAAAAGTTAACTGGTAAGACTATGGGAGATGATAAAAATCCATTATTAGTATCAGTTAGAAGTGGGGCAAGAAGCTCTATGCCAGGAATGATGGATACAATCCTTAATCTTGGTATGAATGATGAAGTAGTAGAAACACTTGCAAGACTTACAGATAACAAAAGATTTGCTTATGACTGTTATCGTCGTTTTATTCAAATGTTTGCAGATGTAGTTATGGGCTTTCCAAAGAGTTCTTTTGAATACTTATTTGAAGATATTAAGAAAGAGAAGAATGTGGAACTTGATACTGATTTAACGGCAGATGACTTAGTTGAAGTTGTAGATAGATATAAAGAGGAATATAGAAAACATGCTGGTGTTGAGTTCCCACAAGATGCTAAAGTACAACTAATAGAAGCGGTTAAAGCTGTATTTAGAAGTTGGAATAATGATAGAGCGATTACTTATAGACGTCTTAATGATATTCCAGGAGACTGGGGTACTGCTGTTAATGTTCAAGAGATGGTTTATGGTAATATGGGTGAAAGCAGTGGTACTGGTGTAGCATTTACTAGAAATCCTGCTACTGGAGAAGCTAAGTTATATGGAGAATATCTAATTAATGCACAAGGAGAGGATGTAGTTGCAGGTATTAGAACTCCACAGTCTATTGATACTTTAAAAGAAGTTATGCCAGAGTGCTATGATGAGTTTGTTAAGATATGTAAAACTCTAGAAGACCATTATAAAGATATGCAAGATATGGAGTTTACTATTGAAAATGGTAAGTTATTTATGCTTCAAACTAGAAGTGGTAAAAGAACAGCTGAAGCTGCTCTTAGAATTGCTGTTGAGTTAGTTTCTGAAGGTAAGATAAGTAAAGAAGAAGCTCTTTTAAGAGTAGAGCCTAAACAGTTAGAACAATTACTTCATCCTGCTTTTGATAAAGATGCTTTATCTAATGCCAAAATTATTGGTAAAGGTTTAGCTGCTTCACCTGGTGCTGCAACAGGACATTTATATTTTAGTGCAGAAGACGTTATGAAAGCACATGATGAGGGAGTAGAAGATATAATATTAGCAAGAGAAGAAACATCTCCAGAAGATATTGAAGGTATGAATATCGCTCGTGGTATTTTAACAGTTAGAGGTGGAATGACTTCACATGCTGCTGTTGTCGCTCGTGGTATGGGTACTTGTTGTGTATCAGGTTGTTCTGATGTAGTAGTTGATGTTAATAAGAAAACTTTAACTACTAAAGATGGTAAAGTATTCAAAGAAGGAGACTATATTAGTTTAGATGGTTCAACTGGTAATGTTTATGGAGAAGAGATAAAAACAGTTCCTGCATCTATTAGTGGAAACTTTGAAACATTCATGAACTGGGCTGATAAGATAGCAGACCTAGAAGTTAGAACTAATGCTGATAATCCTAGGGATGCTAAAGTTGCAAGAGATTTTGGAGCTAAAGGTATTGGACTTTGTCGTACAGAGCATATGTTCTTTGACATGATGCGAATCTTTAACTTTAGAAAGATGATAGTCGCTCCAACATTAGAAAAACGTGAAGAAGCACTAGATAAGATTTTACCTTATCAAAAAGATGACTTTAAAGAGTTATTTAAAGTAATGGATGGTTATGAAGTTACTATTAGATTCTTAGATCCACCACTACATGAGTTCTTACCTCATACTGATGATGAAGTTAAAGCTCTTGCAAAAGACCTTGATATGGATTTTGTTTCTTTAAAGAATAAAGTAGAGTCACTAAAAGAATTTAATCCAATGATGGGACATCGTGGATGCCGTCTTGCTGTTACTTATCCTGAGATTGCTGTTATGCAAACAAAAGCTGTTATAAATGCTGCTTTAGAAGTAGAAAAAGAGGGCATTAAAGTAACACCTGAGATTATGATACCTTTAGTAGGAGATGTTAATGAATTAAAATATGTTAAGAATATAGTAGTTGAAACAGCTGATGCTATTATTAAAGATAATAACAGTGACTTAAAATATAAAGTAGGTACTATGATAGAAATACCAAGAGCAGCTCTTTTAGCAGATAAAATAGCAGAAGAAGCAGAATTCTTTAGCTTTGGTACTAATGACTTAACCCAAATGACTTATGGTTTCTCAAGAGATGATGCTTCTAAATTCTTAAAAGATTATTATGATAAAAAAATATTTGTAAATGATCCTTTCGCAAGCCTAGATACTGTTGGTGTAGGTAAATTAGTAAAAATGGCTGCTGAACTT
Source organism: uncultured bacterium (assembly GCA_949291575.1). Lineage (GTDB taxonomy): Bacteria > Bacillota_I > Bacilli_A > RF39 > UBA660 > Onthousia. The sequence goes on along the minus strand of CASEWH010000040.1, from coordinate 8,231 downwards.
GGTAGAAGTACAAGAGGCGATATCAAACTAGGTATCTGTGGTGAACATGGTGGAGATCCTAAGAGTATAGCTTTCTGTCAAAAGATAGGACTTACCTATGTTTCTTGTAGTCCATTTAGAGTACCTGTTGCAAGACTTGCTGCTGCAAGGGCTAAATTAGAGAATTAATATGTCATTATATGATAGAATGCTTAATATTGCTAATATAGATAAAGAAACAGTTATTAAGAAAGCAATAGAAAATACTAAAAGTGACTTAGATGGATTAGAGTATGAGAGAATGTGTTTAGTATATAATTGGTACCTATATGAGAATCTAAAAGACATGTCATGTCTTGCTTATATAGTAGATACTGATGATTTAGGATTTGATTATAAACATAGATTTGTTTTAGTACCAGATGATGTTGGTAATTATTATTTAGCAGATTTAACCTATAAACAATTTGGTAAAGAAGATGATATACTTAGTAAATTATATAACGATGGTTATGAAATGATAGATAATGATAAATACTGTTACTATTTGAGTAAGGTAACTGGTAGTGATAAAGATATAACAATTGATGAAAGCCTGTTTAGGGAAGCAAAGGGACTTGGTAAATAATATCAAGTCCTTTAGTTGCTATTTTAACTATAAAAACAGTTATATTTCTTAAGCATGTGAATATAATATAAATGTATACTTATTGACATTTATGTCAAAATATAGTATATTATTATTGCATTTAAGAAATGTAATATGTACATGTTAGCCGCTTATGGATGGTGCGGGTTATAAATGATTCCAATCGCGAAATGTTAGTCGCTTCCGAGTGGTGCGAGTTATAAATGATCTCGGTCGAAAATGTTTGAAAACTTTATTCTTTTGAATAGAGTTTTCTTTTTTTCTAAAAAATAGAACTTTTGTACTTGCAAACAAAGTTATAATTTGATATATTTTAGTTACAAGTTATATTTGTTATTGGGGGTGCTTATAAAATGGAAGTTAAAACAGGATATATTTATCATATTAAAGATGAATATTTTGATAAAATAAATGACAAGAGTTTAATGATAAATCATGAAAATGGACGAGCTAGACCTACTTACTTTACAATTAAAGATAAGGATATATTATGGTTTATTCCATTAAGCAGTAAAGTTTCTAAATATCAACCTATAATAGATAAAAAGATTAAGAAATATGGAGATTGCCGTTCTATAATGATAAGAGAAATTGCCGAAAAGAAATCGGTTATATTATTGCAAAATGCTTTTCCTACATTAGAAAAATATATAGATCATCCGCATACAATAAATGGTGCCCCTGCTAGGGTTGCGGATAATTTAAAAGATGAGATTTTACAAAATTTTAATTCATTATTAGCTTTAAAGAAACAAGGAATTAATTTGTTTTTCACTGATATTGATAAAATAAAAGAAATGATGCTTGAAGAACTTGGCAAATAATGTCAAGTTATTTTCTTATGAAAAAAATTTTCATTATAGATTGCTTATTGAAGCAACTTGAAAAAATTATTAATAAAAATAGATAATTAACTAGGATTTTTAATTTATTTTTGATAAAATAATTTTAGGAAGGTGATTATATGAAATTTTTAATTACAGGAGGAGCAGGATTTATTGGAAGTAATTATTTACATTACGTTACTGATAAATATAAAGATGATTATTTTGTTTGTTTAGATGCTCTAACTTATGCTGGTAATTATAATAACATTAAAGATTTAGAGGAGAAAGATAATTATAAATTTGTAAAAGGAGATATTACTGATAGAGATTTTATCAATAAACTATTTAGTGATGAAAAGTTTGATGTTGTAATTAATTTTGCAGCAGAGTCTCATGTTGATAATTCTATTAAAAATCCAGAAATATTTTTAACTACTAATATTATTGGTACTGAAGTATTAATGGATGCATCACTTAAATATAATGTTAAAAGATATCATCAGATATCAACTGATGAAGTATATGGAGATTTACCTTTAGATAGGCCAGATCTACTATTTACAGAAAATACTCCACTTCATACATCTAGTCCTTATTCTACTAGTAAAGCAAGTGCAGATTTATTAGTCATGGCATATCATCGTACTTATGGATTACCTGTTACTATCAGTAGATGCTCTAATAATTATGGACCATATCAATTTCCAGAAAAATTAATACCAGTTGTTATATCTAAAGCATTAAATAATGAAAAAGTACCTGTTTATGGAACTGGGGAAAATGTAAGAGATTGGATTCATGTACATGATCATAATGTTGGTGTTGATTTAATTGTTAGAAATGGTAAAGTTGGAGAAGTATATAATTTGGGCGGACATGCTGAAAGACACAATATAGATATTGTTAAGACAATATTAAAACAAATGGGTAAGAGTGAAGATTTAATAACATTTGTTGAAGATAGAAAAGGTCATGATTTAAGATATGCAATAGATTCAAGTAAAGTAGAAAAGGAATTAGGATGGGAACGTACTTATACTTTTGAAGATGGTATTAAAGAAACAATAGATTGGTACTTAAATAATGAAGAATGGATTAATGATATAAAAAGTGGTGCTTATAAAGAAGCATATAAAGATTAACTTGGCAAAATATGTCAAGTTTTTTAAAATATTATTGTTGAAAATTATTAGATATTTAGTTATTATAATGATATATCATTGGCAGAATTATGCAGTTGGAGGAGTAAAATGAAAACAGTTGGTTTTGTAATTCCTGTTAAGGAAAATGAGAAAAGAAGAGTTTTATTACCTAAAGATATAGAAAAAATAAAAGAAAAAGATTGTTTATATTTTGAAAAAGGCTATGGAAAAATATTAGGAATTTCTGATAGTGAATTTGAAAAAGTTGGGTGTAATGTTGTTTCTTTTGATGAGGTATTAAAGCAAGATATAATTTGTGATCCTAAAATTGGAGATGCTAATTATTTAGATAAATTAAAAGAAAAACAAATTATTTTTGGATGGGTGCATGCTGTTAAAAATAAAAAGTTAACAGATTTATTATTAAACAAAAAAATAACTGTTATTGCTTTTGAAGATATGTTTTATAAAAATAGGCATATTTTTTATAAGAATAATATTTTAGCAGGAGAAGCGGCTTGTTATAATGCAATTAATTATTTAGGAAGACTTCCTGATAATCTAAATGCTGCTATTATTGGAAATGGTAATACTGCTCATGGTGCATATAAGGCTTTATCAAAATTAGGAGTTAGTGTAGATATATACACAAGAGATTTAGAGGAATTATTAAGGGAGAATTTATATAAATATGATTTAATCGTTAATTGTGTTTTGTGGGATGTAAAAAGAAGGGACCATATAATATACCGAGAAGATATTAAAAAAATGAAAAAAGGTAGTATGATTATTGATGTGAGTTGTGATGAAAAAGGTGCGATAGAGACTAGTCATCCTACAACTATAGATAATCCTATATATTTAGTAGATAATATTATTCATTATGCAGTAGATCATACACCAAGTATATTCTATCAAACATTTAGTCTAGAGTGTTCTAAAACCATAACTGAATATATAAATGATTTAGTTTTGGAGAAAGATAATGAAGTGTTACATAAGGCAACTATTATAGAAAATGGAAAAATTTTAGATCAAAAAATAAAAATTTATCAGAGAAGGAGTTAATTTATGAATATTTATGAGAGTAAATTTAGGAATTATATACCTAGCAGAATGTTTACAAAACACTATTATTATCAAGTTATGGGAAAAAAGTTAAATTTGCGTAATCCTCAGACTTTTAATGAGAAATTAAATTGGTTGAAATTATATTATTATGAACCTATTATGACACAAGTTGTAGATAAATATGCTGTTAGGGATTATGTTAAGAAGAAAATTGGTAAGAAGTATTTAATTCCTTTAATTGGGGTATATGGTAAATTTGATGATATTGATTTTAATAAATTGCCAAATCAGTTTGTTATGAAATGTAATCATGATAGTGGTAGTTATATTATTTGTGAAGATAAAAATAAGTTAGATATAAATGCTGCTAAAGAAAAGATTAATTATCATATGTCTAAAAATTATTATTATCAATGGAGAGAAAAGCCTTATAAGAAAGTAAATCCTAAAATAATTATTGAAAAATATATGTGTGATAAGGCAACTAATAGTTTTGATGATTACAAATTTATGTGTTTTGATGGGATTGTGGATAGTGTTATGGTTTGCACCGATAGGAAAAGTGGACATACTAAGTTTAGATTTTTTGATAGGGATTGGAATTTAAAGAAATATAATAAGTCTTCTTTAAATGATGCTCCTAATACTTATTATCCTAAACCTAAACGAATAAAAGAAATGTTTGAAATAGCATCTAAGTTGTCAAAGGGATTTCCTTTTGTGAGGGTTGATTTGTATTGTGCTAATAATAAAATATATTTTGGGGAATTAACCTTTTTCCCACAAGCAGGTTGGGATCCTAATATTGTAGAAGAGGCAGATAAATTATTAGGGGATAAATTAAATATAAAGAAAAAATAAATTACTAGTTTTTGATTGGTAAAATATGTCAAGTTTTTTTCTTTTCACTTTTCAGTAGTTTGATTTGATGTTATACTCATATTGATGTAAAGAGGGGATGTTGATGGGTAATAAGACTTCTAAGAAAAGAAAAAAGAAAAAATATAGTACAAGAATTGAGAAAAATAAAAATATATACTATAAAAACAATTCTGTACTATCTAAAAAAGATAATAAAAAACAGTTATTAGTATTGATTTTGGTAATTAGTATAATATTAAACAGTGTTTTATTACTAGTAATTAATAGTAAAAATAGTTCTATCAATAAATTAAATGATAGTTTAGAAGAAGAAAAGAGTAGTTATGATAAAGAAATAAAAACTATGACAGATAATTATCATAACTATTTATTTTTAGGCGATTCTATTACGGAATTCTATGATTTAGATAAATATTTTCCTAACATGCCGGTTGTGAATAGTGGAATATCAGGTAATACTACAGAAGATATTTTAAATGATATGAAAAATAGAGTTTACAATTATAATCCATCCAAGATTTTTCTTTTAATAGGGACTAATGATTTAAGAGATGAAAAAAGTGTGGATGAAGTAGTTGATAATATAAAGAAAATTATAGAGGAAATTAAGATAAATAGAAAAGGAGCCGAAGTGTATTTAGAGAGTATTTATCCTGTTAATGAAAAAATCAATAAAAAGGTAGTTGAGTTAAGAAATAATCCAGATATTAATGAAATAAATGATAAAATAAAAAAATATGCTGAAGAAGAAAATATAACATATATTGATTTGCACAAAAAGTTAATTAATGATGAGGGGGACCTAGATAAAAAATATACAAAAGACGGTTTGCATTTAAATGAAGAGGGATATAAAATTGTTACAGAAGAAATAATGAAATATTTAGGACAATAGATTATTAAAATTAAAAAAAGTAGATTTTTGATAAAGTATTTTAGAGGAGGAATTTGTTTTATGAAAAAGATTGGATATGTTATTGTGTTGGTTTTATCAATGTTTATTTTTAAAATGTTTGATCAAGTAAATGCATTACAATTTACTGCAGCATTAGATATAGACAGTCCTTATAATGGTCAAGTAGTAATGGATGAGTTAAATTTTAGGGGCTGGGTAATGAGTGAAGATGAGAATAGAACAATAAGAATAACGATAGATGGAGAAGAAATAGATAGTGAATTAATAAAAGAAGAAGAAAGAGAAGATGTGTTAAATGCGATAAAAGGGTATGGAGGAAAAGAGAAGAATAAAATACCAGGATATAAAGGTAGTGTAGACATAAGTCATCTAAGTAGTGGAACACATCAATATAAAGTAGAAGTAGTATCAAATGAAGGGATAGTAATAGGAGAAAAAACAAATAATTTTGTTGTAAGAGACTATGAAACAAAGATGTATATAGATAGTCCAGTAAGAAATGAAAAGATAAAGACAGAACTTAATTATCAAGGTTGGGTAATGAGTGAAGATGCAAATAATCAGGTAGAAATATATATAGATGGAGAAAAACAAGATAATACAGAACGATATAAAAGAGAAGATGTACTAAAAGCGATAAGTGGCTATGGAGGAAGAGAAGCGAATAAGAAACCTGGATTTAGAGGTACAATAGATACAAGCGATTTAAAAGATGGGGTACATACATTTACAGTAAGAGTGGTAACAACAAAGGGAAGAGTTCTAAAAGAAGAGACAGTAGAGTTTAATATTTATAAATATGATACAAAAGTTGAAATAGAAGATTTTCCAAATACTAATTTATATAAGGAACAAATATATATTGGGGGGTGGGTAATGAGTGAAGATGCAAATAATCAGGTAGAAATATATATAGATGGAGAGAAAAAAGATGGTATAAAAAGAAACGAAAGACAAGATGTTTTAAATACCATAAACGGTTATGGAGGAAAAGATAAGAATAAAACTCCAGGATTTGAGTTTACACTTGATTATAGTGATATAAAAGAAGGTACCCATGAAATTGAAATTAGAGTAATTTCTCCTATGACAGATGAAATGTTATTTAATAAGAAAAGTAATATTTTTGTAAGAAAATATGATACAAAGATGGATATTGATAGTCCTTTAAATGGCTCAGTTAAGAAAACTAACATAGATATTCAAGGCTGGGTAATGAGTGAGGATCCTAATGGCAAATTAGAATTGTATATAAATGATACTAAAATTGATGATAGTTTAATTGAAAGATATGAAAGACAGGATGTTATAGATGCCATAGTTGGTTATGGAGGTGCTGAAACTAATAAGACACCAGGCTTTAGAACAAGCATTGATTCAACAAATATGAAAGATGGTTTATATGCATTTACTGTTAAATATATATCTAGTGAAACGGATGAAATAGAGACTGTCAAAACTAATATGTTTTATCTTAAAAAGTATGATGGAATGCTTTATTTAGATTCACCGATTGCTAGTAATTTTAACAATTCTGTTAAAGTTATTGGATGGGGTATGTCAGAGCTTGAGGATTCATATATAAAGGTTTATATAGATAATCATGAGACATCTACTGAAATTTTGAGGACAGAACGTTCTGATGTGTTAGAAGCTTATGGTGATGAATATGGAGGTACTGATATAAATCCATTACCCGGATTTGAAGGAGATGTTGATTTATCATATGTGAGTGAAGGGAAACATATTATTAATATTTACCTTTACACTAAATATGATGAATTAATAGGAAGCACTTCTAAGGAGATATATGTTTATAAGAATAAATACTTTGGTATTGATGTTTCATCTCACAATACTATATTAGATTGGTCTATGATAAAAAATAATGGTTATACTTATGCAATGATAAGAGCTGGAGTTAGAGGTTATGGTATTAATAGTCAAGGAATAGATGGTAATTTATTAGCTGATGAAGATTTTTATAATAATGTGAGAGGGGCTACTTCAGTGGGAATGAAAGTTGGTGCATATGTTTTTTCCCAAGCAATAAATGAACAGGAAGCAATTGAAGAAGCCAATCTTGTAATAAATATGGTAAATGCGGCAGGTGGAAAAAATACTTTTGCAATGCCAATTGTTTTTGATTCAGAATTTTCTGGTTGTAAAATTAATGGAGTTAGATGTGGTAGAGCTGATGGTTTATCAAAAGAACAAAGAACTAATATTGCTATCGCATTTCTTGAAACCGTTAAAAATGCTGGTTATACTCCAATGATATATGCTAGTTCAAGTTTCCTTGTAGATCAACTTGACATGAATAGATTAGCAAATTATGAAGTTTGGGTTGCCCATTATGGTGTTTCCGTACCTTCTTATAATGGTGCTTATCAAATGTGGCAATATACTTCTACAGGAAGTGTCCCAGGTATTAGTGGTAATGTTGATTTAAACGAAATATATAAGCAATATTGATTTGTAACTTATAAAGACAAGTAGATTTTGTTATTCTATTTGTCTTTATTTGCGAAATTTTAATATCCATATTTTACTTCTTTAATTATATTTGATATAATTGTTTTGAGAAAGAGGAATAAAAATGAGAAATTATATGTCTGTTTGTACCTACATATTTGGTAAATGTAATGATTTAATTGTTCGTTCTATTGCTAATGATTATAATATGTCATTTGAATGGGTATCACAATTAAATTTAAAAATAGAATAAAATGTTTATGGTTTTAATTTAGATTTTGTATTTTGCT
>CASEWH010000039.1 GCA_949291575.1 uncultured bacterium | reverse complement strand
TATATTCTCCTTTTGTCATTTTTCTATACCTCCCTTTAATAATGACAAACAGGTTATGGCATATTATATCATTAACTTTTGTTCTTTAAAAGAATAAGTTCCCATTATAAATTTTTCGGGAACTTTGAATTTTATTTAACAAAACTAAAATTTATCATCTAAATTAATTGTCAAAATTGGTCGATTATGCTATACTCTATTATAGTAGTGGAGAATTGAATTGGGGTGATATTAGTGCAAGATGTTAAAATAGAGAAACAAAAGGGTCTTGAAAAAATCATCAATATTTTATTAAACATCTTTATTGTTATTTTTGGTATTCTTTTGTTAATCTCTATATATAACAACATTCAAATCAATATCTTAAAAAATGATTACTCAAGCTTTTTCGATTATTCTATTTTTGAAGTTCAAACTGGTAGTATGAGCGGAGAAATAGAAGCAGGTGATTGGGTTGTAGTAAAAGCGACAAATGATATTGAACTTGATGACATTATAACATTTAAGCAAGGGGATGAGTTCACTACACATAGAGTAATAGAAAAGTATAATGATACTTATGTAACAAAGGGGGATGTTAATAATAGTAAAGATGAACCAATTACTGAAGATGATATTGTAGGAAAAGTTGTTAAAGTACTACCTCATTTTGGTATTTTACGTAAAACACTTTTTAATCCTTGGGTTGTTATTTCGCTAATTGTTACATTGTTCTTAATTAATCTTGCTTTAAAGAAAGAAGATAGTAAAAAAGAAGAAGAAATTAAACAAAAAGTAAATAACCTAAAAGAAAAAATATCTAAAAAAAGTAGTAAAGAAAAAAATGAGTTAGAAGACAAAAAACAAGAACGTATTATTATGCGTTTTAGAAAGAAAATAGATCATTCAAAAGATAATTTGAAGAAAGTTAAATCTAATAATTCTAAAATTAAAGTTAATAAGATTAATGGAAATGATGATGATATAGAATTATTAGAAGTAGAAGAATTATTTCCAAGTGAGGAAGATGATTTAGATAAAACTATGTACTTTAGAATGATTCAAGTCGATAAAGATGAAATCGAAAAGACATATTCTAAGATAAATGAATCTAAACAAGAAAATGAAATAATTATTGATAATAAAGAAGATGACAAAGAAGAGGTTAAAGAAGAAGTAATTAAACATAACTTAGAACTATTACAAAATAAAAGAAAAAAATGTAAAAACATTATAGAAAAAGCAATGGTAATTAAAGAAGATGAACTTGAAGAATTAATAAAAACGATTAATTTTGGTAGTGAACTAAAAGTTAATGAACCAACAATTAAAGATACATTCTTAAAGTCATATATTGATGCTAAATACTATAACCATTGTGGTGATATTAATGTTTCTTATGATGGTAGAAATGTTGTACCTAGAATTGATGAGTTATTAGATGAAGTTAAAGATAAATTAATAGAAGATTATAAAGGTAGTGATATTAACTATAAAAATAAAGTTATAAAGTTTAATATAATCTTTAAAATAATTAATTATATAGAAAAAAATGCTAAAGTTAAAGAACTAGAAGAAAAGAAAAAAAGATATAAAGATAAATTACTAGAATACTTAAATACAGATTATTTAACTGATAAAGATATAGATAAATTAGTTAGTAAATTAATAAAAATAACTAAGACTTATCGTAGTATGCTTAAATATTCACTAGATAAGATGCAAACAAATCTTTTTGAACTTAAATGCGGTAGGATAAGTGATAGTAAGATTTATGCTACTAAGATAGAACATAATTTATCTTTTAGTAAAGTATATAGCGATTATATTATTGAAAAGACTTATAATGAAGGAATAGTAGCGGAAGATAAGTTAGCAGTATTACTTAATATTCTTTCTACTAAGATTGTTAATAATATGTTAGAAGGTAACTTCTCTACAAAATATTTAATATATATACCTTATGACTTATATGAAAAGAGTACTAAGATAGGTAATATATTTGAAATGTTTGAAGATGAATTTGCTAAAAATACAATTATTGTTTTATTAAACTATAGCGAACTTAATAGTAAAAGAGATGTTATAAAAAGTTTAATAAAAAAAGGTTATAAATTTGCTATAAATATTGGTAGTAATATAATAAAAGAAAGTGATTTGGAACTTATGTATATTGTAGAGTATATTTTTATGGAAAATGAAGAAGACAAAAAACAATTACCAAAAGATCTTCGCAATAAAGTAATTTGTGATGATGTAATGAATAAGATTAATTAGTAGTTGGGGGTGTTATTATGAATACATTTATTAGATTTTTTTACGAATTTATATCTGTTTTCTTTGATGGAATAGTAATGATTTTTGGAGGACTATTTAATGGTATTATAAAGATGTTTAACTTTACTGAATATGCCAAAGTTATAGATAGTTATAAAGATAGCTTTAATGGAGGAGAAAAGATATTTGTAGTATTAGCAGTAATACTTCTCCTTCTAATTATTGCTATTATAGTTACCTTAATAGTTTTACTTATTAGAGCGATATTAAGAAAACTTCATAATAACTTTAATAAAGATGAACTATTAGAAGAAATAGCTAATCTTAATGCTAAAGTTAGAAAACTTATGAAAGAAAAAGATGAATTAATGGCTATGAAAGTATCACAATTAGGTGTTAATCCAGATGAAGAAGAATCTACTGATGTTAGTGAAGAAGAAGAGGATGAGGGTATCCAGGGTATACGTTTCCCTAAACTTGTAGATATTGATAAGAAATATGAAGGCTTTAAAGTTAAAAACTATAACAATGATTATACACTAGAACAATTAATAGATGATTTTAGATGTTTTGCCGCTAGTAAATTACATCTATATTATGATAATACTATTCTAAGACCATTCTTTGCAGGACTTGCTTGTGGTAGATTAATAATATTACAAGGTATATCTGGTACAGGTAAAACATCTCTTGCATATGCTTGGGGTAAGTTTGTTAGTGAAGATTCTTGTGTAGCTTCCGTAGAACCATCTTGGCGTGATAAATCAGACTTTCTAGGTTACTTTAATGAATTTACTAAGAAGTTTAATGAAACTAAACCACTTGGTGAGATATATACATCTAGTTTTGATGATGATGTTCATACTATCATTCTTGATGAAATGAACTTAGCTCGTGTTGAATATTACTTTGCAGATTTCCTATCAATTTTGGAAATGCCTAGTAAAGATGAATGGATTGTTGATTTAGTACCTAGTGCTTGGCCTAATGATCCTAAGAAAATTATTAATGGTAAATTAAAAATACCAGGTAATTTATGGTATATAGGAACAATAAATAATGATGACTCTACTTTTATGGTAACAGATAAAGTATACGATAGAGCGATGCCTATAGATATCAATATAAAAGTAGATCCATTTAAATGTCGTGAACAAGATGCTATTAATTTAAATGCTAGTTATCTTGAAGGATTATTTGCAGAAGCGATAGAGAAAAATAAAGTATCTGATAAAGGATTAGAACAAGTTAAAGATATAGATAATTATGTTATTAAGCATTTCCGTATTGCCTTTGGTAATCGTATTATGAAACAACTTAATACCTTTGTTGCTATCTATGTAGCTTGTGGTGGTAAAGAAATAGAAGCGATAGATTATTTCATTGCTAAGAAAATATTACGTAAATTTGATCAGTTAAGTGTAGCCTTTATACGTGATGAAATAGATCCATTTATTAGTTATTTAAATAAAAACTTTGGTAAAAATGTTATGAAAGAGTGTATTGATTATTTAGAGAATTTAAAGAAGAGTATATAGGATAGATAGGGGTTGAAGAGACGTGGCCTTAAAAATAGAAAATGATGAAGAAAAACTAAAGAAAAGTCATCTGTTTTTAGAAAAGCTAGAAAGTGATATGGAGTATAAATCTCTTTATAATGGAGATTTAATCTCTTTTGATTGGCTAGATGAAATAGAATTTGCTTGTCCCTATATAGATATAATTGTTAGGAATCCTAAATTAACATTAATTCAAGAAGAGAATCTTGTTAAAGTAGAAAGATCTAAAAGAATAACTGTTGCAAGTGTTAAAGATCTTGCTAAACATACACAATATATTGATGAGGTTGATAAAAAGACAAATGATGTTAGACCTTCTAAGATATTAGATATAAGAAATGAAGAGACATTTAATATTTATGAAAATAGATTTCTTTATACCTTAATTAATGATCTTGAAAGGTTTGTGGCAAGTAAAGAGAGGTTATTAAATAATTTTGAACTCAATAAGAATAAGACACTAGAATATAAGGCTTCATCTTTAACTACAGATGAAAAAGTTAATATAGAAGTAAAAGTGACGTCTACATCTCTTCCCTCAAAACAAGAAGATAAAAAGTTAGAAGAAGAGATTAAGAAAGCTAAAGAGAGGTTAAAAAGAGTTAAAGATTATCTATCTAGTTGGGATAGATCAGAAATGGTTAAAGCCCTAAAAAAAGAACATGTTAACTTTGTAAGTCCTCCTTTAAAGAAGACTAATATACTTCTTAAAAATCCTAACTTTAGAATAGCAGTTAGATTATGGGATATTATAAGGACTTATGATTTAGATAAAAAAGATGAATCTAAGGATAGTGATGATAATAATAGTATTGATATAATGAAAAGCTTTCTTGATCATTCCTTTTTAATTAACTATTCAGTATTAGACTCTATGGCTAGATTAAAAAGAGATGAGAAAAAGAATATGATTAAATATGCTACTATTATCTTAACAGAAGAAATTAATAGAGTAATGACTTTACTTGCTAGTTGTGGTTATAAAACAACAGAAGAAGAGTTATTATCTTTAATCGCTAAAGAACTTAAAGAAGAGAAAAAGACCCGTTCAGTTAGTGTAAATGCCGATGATGTTAAAAAGAAGTTTAAATCTGCTATGGAAGAATATTTAGAAAGGACACAAAAGTATTTGTAGTGTAAGATTATGAAAAAATTTGATTATCATAAATTATTAAGAATATTAAAAATAATACTAAATTTTGTAGTAACCATCTTTGTAATATTATTCTTTGTTGTTGTATGTTTACAACGTTTTAGTAATAATAGAATTTCTTTCTTTGATTATAGAATGTTTACTGTAATTTCTGGAAGTATGGAACCTAAATATAATATAGGAGATGTATTAATATCTAAAGTAGTAGATCCTAAAGATATTAAAGTAGGGGATACTATCAGTTATTTAGGTAAAGAAGGAACATTTGCTAATAAAGTAGTAACTCACGAAGTTGTAGATATTGAAACTGATGCTGATGGAAAGTATTATTTTCATACAAAAGGTCTTGCTAATCTAATAGAAGATCCAATTGTTTATGAAGACCAGTTATATGGAAAAGTAATTTATAAATCTGTTATACTTTCCTTTATATATAAAGTTATAAGTACTAATATAGGATTATTTGTATTTATAGTTATACCAATACTATATATAGTTGGTTCAGAAATATTATCTGCAATGCTTGAAAAAGAAGACAAAAGAAGAAGAAAAATAAAAGAGTAAGGTGGTGGTTACACCTATGAAGATTAAACATAAACATTTAAAACTTAATATTCTATCTTTATTTTTTATAGCAGTTTCTCTGCTTTCTATTACTCTTGCTTGGTTTGCTTATAGTGGTTTTGCTAACACTGCTACAGAAATGGATGTAAAAGCTTGGTATATAGAATTTGAAAAAGATAGTAAACCTGTTTCTAATGAGATTGTTTTATCTTTAAATGATGTTTATCCTGGAATGGAACAAGTAGTAGAAAAAGTAAACATCAATAATTTAGGTGATACTGATGCTAAAGTAAGTTATTCTATAGATTCTGCTAGAGTATTAGATGAAGAGTTAAAAACTGAGGATACTTCTACAGTACAAGTAGAAGATCAATTATCTCATAATTTTCCTTTTCACGTTAATATATCTTTAAATAAAGATTTTGTAAAATCTAAAGATGATACTAGCGAATTTGATGTATCTGTTTCTTGGCCATTAGATTCAGAAAATGATTCTTTAGATAGTGAATGGGGATCTTATGCTTATGATTTTCAAAAAGAAGAAGAGACTAAGAAAAAACAAGATCCAAATTATGAGATGAGAACATCTCTTAGAATAGTTATAAGTCTTAAAGCAGAACAATATGTATTAAGTAATGATGAAGTTGATACTGATTATAATTTTGGTAAATTAATATTATATGATGTAGAGAAAAATAAAGTATGTAATGAATTAAGTTCTACTTGTCTTAAGACTTATGTAATAGATAAATCTAATAAAATAGGGGATGTTAATGTTACATTATTACCAGATTTATTTGGAACATATGCTTCTGGTACTTATAATGATTATAATAATCTTTTAAGTAATGTTTCTAGTAACTGGAATGTTAGTACAAGAGCTCTTAAACTAGAAGATGTCCTAAATATAGTTTCTAATAATGTAGAGTCTTCATATTTAGTAAGAGATAATCTATCAGATGTAATTATAGGTAAATTAGATTATAATGATAGATTTAATGAGATAGTGAATAAAGCGATTAATAGTAATGGTTATTTTAAATTTTCTAATCAAGCATATCCATACTTAACGACTAGTAAGTGTTATTGGATTAATAGTGAATATAATACTGATAAGGCCTTTGCTTTAGTAAAGATGGATGAAAATAATTCTAAGATATATGGTGAAGTAAAAACAAATGAGTGTAGTGTTGTACCAGTATTAGAAGTTGCTAAAGCTAATTTAGACTAAGAGGTTATTCTTTTAGTCTTTTTTCTATTTAAATAATAAATAGTTATTTATATAGTATTATGCTAAAATGTATATAAATGTCAGAAAACGGAGAATATGCTATCGCTTTAACTGAGGAAGGGGCAAATGCCAACATATATTCAATGTATAAGAATATAGAATATAATGATTATGAAAAAATTTGGATATTTGATATTACTGATAATAATAGTATATAAAATAGAAAAATCACTTGTTATGATGATACAGTATATCTATTATATTATGGTATAGCATCTTATGATGTAGAAACTGGAAAAGAAAAATATGATTTAAAAACTAATATGCTTCCAAGAGAAGGTAGTGATGATATTTCATCACTTGCCAGTACAAGACTATTTGGAAATGATGGTAGATATATCTATTATAACTACTCTTTTAATGATAGTAGTAATGATTACTATGGTAAGGTTAGTATGGATTTATCTAATGTAGAAATTATTACCAAAGGAGAAATACCAAAAGATTTAAACTAAATTTAATACTAATTTAGTACTATTTTGTTTTTAGCGTGCTATAACCATTTTCATATATGTAATTTTTTAAAACATCTTTACCAACTTTATCAATTCCAAAATTGACATTTTCTTCATCTTTACAATAAATTGTATAATGAGTACCATCTGGGAACATATTATAATATTCTATTCTATACAGTGAATCACAGTAGAGTTTTGAATTTGAACCTATATTATCTTTTTCTTGTTCTATAAGGTTTATTATTGTACTTTTATTTTCATTGTTAACATCTAAAATATAAAAAGTTTCCATATATTTTAGATTACTATTTGTAAAAATAGTTATTATAAAAATAATAGGAATAATAACAACAAAAAGGGCGACTGTCTTTACATTTTCTTCAGTTCTTTTAATATTATCTTCTTCATCATTAAATTTCATATATATCTCCATTTTTAATAATTATTATAAAAAAAGAATCATATAGATTCTCCATTTTCTTCATTACTTGTAATTTGTTCAAAGTTTATAGTCGCTGTAATTTCTAAAGGTATATCTTCACTTGCAGCTTTTTTACCAACTTCAGTATCTAAAGTATCATCCATTTGTTCATCAGAACCTTCGTACCATTCAAAGTAAATTCTCATTGTAAATGGTTCAAATTTAAAGTTTCCTGTTGTCTTATCATAAATTAAATCTTGATCAATACTATTATTTAAAATTGGAATAGTATCTATTTGATCTCCTTCTATATAATTAGAATCTAAAATTGCATATTTGGTAATTATTAAGTCCTTAACTTCTTCATTTTTAACTGCTAAATCAATTTTATAATTAAATGATACATCTACATTAGTAGGGTCTATATCAATATCAACATAACCTTTAGTACCTGGTGCCACTGTATTAGTAGCAACATTATCATTTTCTTCTATGACAGGAACTAAATCAATTGATGATGAACTACCATTTGTTATATCAACTTGATTGACTAGTATTTGCCATTTAGAAAAGGCCATATCAATATTACCAGTCGCTCCTGATACATATCTTGAGAACGTATTACTCATAATATTCAGGGTGACTGCTAAAGACATAATTACTAAAAGAATTTTAAATTTTTTTAACATATAAATTCCTCTTTTCCTTTACACTTTTATTGTATTATAGTTTACAAAACTTTTCAATTACTAATGAAAGTAAAAGTGTAAATGAAATGTAAACAATCGTAAAAGAACCTTTATTTGTCATAGTTTAGACACTTTTTGTAAATTATAAAAATTTAAATATTTTTAAATATTTTTTTAGTATTTAATTAGAATTTATAGTATAGTTTAGGTAAGGAGGAGTATTATGACACTTTTTTGGTTAGTTTTATTTGTAGTATTAGCATTATTTGAACTTGTAACAGTAAACTTAGTATCTATTTGGTTTTCACTTGGCGCTTTAATTACAACTTTTGTATCTTTAGTAACTGATAACTTAATGATACATCTAGCAGTTTTTACTATCAGTTCTATTCTCTTATTACTTTTAACAAAACCTTTTGTTAAGAAGATGAAGAAAAGAGAAGGAGTACCTACTAATTTAGATATGGTTATAGGTAAAACAGGATTTGTTACTGAGAAAATTGAAAAAGATGGAATTGGTGAAGTTAAAGTTCTAGGTAAGAAGTGGAGTGCATATAGTGATAAAGAAGTAGAAGAAAATTCTAAAGTAAAAGTATTATCTATTAATGGAGTAAAACTTAAAGTAGAAGAAATAAAGGAGAGTGATTAATATGTTTTGGGTTATATTAATAGTAATTATTGTTATTGTAGTATTAGGAATAAAAGTTATTCCTCAATCACAAGCGAAAGTAATAGAAAGATTGGGAACTTATTATAAAACACTTGGTACAGGACCTCATTATGTAGTACCATTTATTGATAGAGTAGCATCTACTGTATCATTAAAAGAAATAGTTAAAGACTTTGCACCACAACCAGTTATTACTAAAGATAATGTTACTATGCAAATAGATACAGTTGTTTATTTTCAAATAACTGATCCTAAGCTTTATACTTATGGAGTAGAAAATCCTATTAATGCAATTGAAAATTTAACGGCAACTACTCTTCGTAATATTATTGGTGAGTTAGAACTTGATCAAACATTAACATCAAGAGATATTATTAACTCTAAAATGAGATCAATTTTAGATGAAGCGACTGATCCTTGGGGTATTAAAGTAAATAGAGTAGAAGTTAAAAACATTATTCCACCTCGTGATATTCAAGATGCAATGGAAAAACAAATGCGTGCTGAACGTGAAAGACGTGAGAAGATATTACAAGCGGAAGGTGAGAAGAAAGCTGCTGTGTTAATTGCTGAAGGAGAAAAAGAAAGTACAGTCTTAAGAGCAGAAGCAGCGAAGGAAGCAGCTATTAAGAAAGCAGAAGGTGAAGCAGAAGCAATTATTAAAATTAAGAATGCTGAAGCTGAAGGAATTAGATTACTTAAAGAAGCTAAAGCTGATGCTTCAGTCTTAAAACTAAAAAGTTATGATGCTATGGTTAAAGTAGCAAATGGACAATCTACTAAGATAATAGTTCCTAGTGAATTACAAAGTTTAGTAACAGCAGGAACAGTATTAAGTGAAACATTTAAAGAAGGAAAGAAATAATTTGAAATTTCTTTCTTTTTTGGTATAATATGCCTCTGGAGAAAGGGGTATTGATATGATAGATTTAACTAGTGATAAGATTAGAACTGATGTTGTTAGAAGAGCTTTCTTTAATGAAGATGATTCTTTTTTCGAAAAGTTGAATATAAGTAGAAAAAGTTATGCTGAACCTTTAGGGTTACATATGTATTTAAGAGAGTTAAGTGATGGATATTATTATGCTAAACGTCAGTCAGAGATTAGAATTTGTAATGAGATTGTAGGAAGATATTTATGTAATAGAATAGGGCTTGAAACTACTGATTTAGAGTTATTATTAGATGAAAATAAAATTAATATTGCAACACCTAACTATAGAAAACCTAATTTAAAATATCAATGTCAAAAGGATGATGCAGATAAGTTATTTAAACATCAATATGATATAGGAAGATTAAATATATTACCTAAAAGTTATCAAGAAGAACAACTTAAATTAATTTCTATTGATATGATGATGGAACAGTGGGATAGACATAGTAAAAATATGGAAGAAGTTATAGTAGATGATATCCTACATTTAACACCAGTTATAGATTTTGAAAATAGTTTTTCATATGATCCATACTTTGTTTATGATAATCCATATGTTAGTTTACCAAAGAGTGATGTTGATATTTATAGATTCTTAAATGATTTTCCTAATGCTTATCAATATTTTTTAGAAGTTTTTGGTATAGATAGCGGTGAACTTATAGAATATATAGAATCTAATTATCCAATTAAAGTAAAGGATGAAATAAAAGAAAGTTATGGGAGAGTTATCTCTAAAAATCAAAAAATATTAAAACATATAAAATAGGTTTTAAAATAATACCAGGATAAACACATGATTTTAAAATTTCATGTGTTTTTACTGTTTTCAAATTGAATTGACTAACAATTAAGTACTAAATTGTGTTATACTCATATTAGGAAGTGGAAGGTATGAATATAGATTTAGTAGAGATAGAACGCAAAAAGAGTGAACTTTTCTTTAATATAGTAAATAAAGATAATAATGATGTTGTAGGTATATTGTTTACAGTTGAAAACCATATTGCTTATGAAGTCTATGAGAAATATAGAAATCAGGGTATTGCTACTGACGCTTTAAAACAAATTACTGGGAAAATAGATAGACCTATACTTGAAATAAAATATGATAATATGGCCTCTAAAGCAGTTGCTTTAAAGGCAGGTTATAGTTTGGTAAGAAGAGAAACATCTTATGATATCTATGAAATTTCTATTGATAAAGGTAAAAGTAGGTAATATATTTATTAGACTACTTTTCTTTTTCAAAAAACTATATATTTTTTTTCTTTCTAATAGTATAATGTAATCATAAGAGGGTGATACTTGTGTCTTATATTAGTGTTAAGAATCTAACTAAAATTTATAAAATGGGAGAAGTTACTATTAAAGCTATTGATAATGTTTCTTTTGATATTGAAGAAGGTGAACTTACAGTCGTTTTAGGACCATCTGGAGCTGGTAAAACAACCATATTAAATATCCTTGGGGGAATGGATAAAGCTACTAGTGGTAAAGTTATTATTGATAATAATGATATCGCTAAATATAATAGTAGAAAATTAACTGATTATAGACGCTATGATATTGGTTTTGTCTTTCAATTCTATAACCTTGTAGGTAATTTAACTGCTATAGAAAATGTGTCACTTGCTAGTCAAATATGTAAGAATCCAATGGATAGTGGTGAAGCCTTAAAAAGAGTAGGTTTGTTAGATAGAAGAGATCACTTTTCTGCTCAACTTTCAGGAGGGGAACAACAACGGGTTTCTATCGCTCGTGCTATCGCTAAAAATCCTAAACTATTACTTTGTGATGAACCAACAGGGGCACTTGACTCTAAAACTGGTAAAAAAATAATAGAACTATTACAAGATACTTGTCATAAGACGAAAACAACAACTATTATTATCACTCATAATGCTGTAATCGCTGATATTGCAGATAAAGTTATTAAAGTTAAAAACGGTAAAATAGAAAGTATTACTGTTAATAAGAAACCTAAACTAGTTAAGGAGATTGATTGGTAATGTTAATCTTTAAGAATAGTTTTAGGAAAATTTGGAAGTCTAAAGGAAGGTTTTTATCCTTAATACTTATTGTAATATTAGGTACATCTTTCTTTGCAGGAGTTAGAGAAACTGCTAGTGATATGATTAAGACTTTAGATAATTATTATGATGAGACTAATCTTTATGACTTTAAGATAGTTAGTACAATGGGTCTTACTGATGATGATATTGTGTCATTAGAAGAAATAGATGGTATAAAAGAAGTAGAAGGAACTTATTCTTTTGATACTTTAATAGATGGTGATACAGTTAAAGTAAGTGCTCTATCAGATATTAGTAAAGTAACATTAGTTGATGGTAGAATGCCCAAAAGTAATAGTGAGTGTCTTGGTGAGGATGAATCGTTTAAAATAGGAGATACTATTACAATAGAAGATGATACATATCTTAATAATAATACTTGTAAAGTAGTAGGAACTATTAATAGTAGTAGTTATATTTATGAAAATAAAGGAATATCTACAGTAGGTGATGGTAAACTTGATAGTTTGTTATATGTTCCTAAAGATAACTTTAAACTAAATTATTATACAGAAATATACTTAACAGTAGATAATGCTAAAGAAGAATTATCTTATAGTGATAGTTATGATGATATTATAAGTAAAGTAAATAAGAAATTACAAAAGTTAAAACCTTTAAGAGAAACAGCAAGATATGAACAAATACTAAAAGAAGCGATGGATAAAGTAGCGGAAGCTGAAAATGAACTTAATAGAGTGAAGAGTGAAAATGAAACTAAGTTTAATAATGCTTTAACTGAGTTAAATTCTAATAAAATAAAACTTGATGAAGGACTAGAAGAGTATAATAGTAATTTATATAATTTGAATAAGACAAAAGAATCTACAGAGTCACAGATTAATGATGGTTTTAATGCTTTAGAAAATGCTAAGACAGAGTTTAATAATGCCTTATTAAACACAGGGCTTACAGTTGATAGTTTAGGGCCTACACTTGATACAATAAATACTAATATAATAGAGTTAGAAAAACAGTTAGAAGGACTTGATCCTAGTGATAGTTTATATGAGACATTAAATGCTAGACTTAATGAACTTAAAAATAATAAGACTAATATAGAGACATTAATAAGTACTAATAATACTTTAATAGAACAAGAAAATACTTTAAATAGTTCTTTAAGTACTTGGAATAATGAATATAGTAAAGCTTTAAAAGAATTAAATAGTGCCAAAAAAGAAATAGATAATGGTTATAAAGAGTTAGAACAAGGCTATGAAGAATATAATGCTAATTATAATTTATATTTAGAAGAAGTATCTAATTATGAGAATGAGATAAATGATGCTAAAAATGAGATTCAAAATATAGAGAAACCTGTTTGGTATTTATTAACTAGAGAAGATTTAACTGGTTATACTAGCTTTTATGAAAGTGCTACTAAAGTAGATTCTATCGCTGCTGTATTTCCAATATTCTTTATTCTAATAGCATTCCTTATGGCTTTTAATACTATGAATAGAATGATAGAAGAAGAGCGTAGTGAGATAGGGGCCTTTATATCTTTAGGTATTAGAAAGTCTACTATTGCCTTTAGTTATCTATTATACGTTTTTATCGCTTGTGTTTTAGGTCTTGTTATAGGATTAAGTGTTGGTTATACTTTAATACCAAGAATACTTTATACAGTATATGCAGCATCCTTTACAATACCTGATCTTTCTACATATGCTAATCCATATGCTTGTCTAATCATCATCTTAACAACAATTATCTTAATGAGCTTAGTAGTATTTATTACTCTTGTTAAAGACTTTAAGCTAGCACCTGCAACTATATTAAGACCAGCATCTCCTAAGAATGGTAAAAAGATATTATTAGAGAGAATTAAACCATTCTGGAGACATTTATCATTTTCTTGGAAGATAACTTTACGTAATTTATTTAGATACAAAAAAAGAATCTTTATGACAGTTTTAGGTATTGCAGGATGTACGGCTTTACTTCTTACAGGTTTTGGTATTAGAGATAGTCTTAGTGATTTACTTGATATACAATATGGAGAAATAACTCATTATGATGCAACTTTAGTTTTAAATGATGATATTAATAAAGATGATGTTATTAAATCTTTAAATGATAATAATATAACTAATTATATAAATACTAATATATCTAGTTTTACTTTTAAAGCGAATAATAAGAACTTAGACTTTACCTTAATCGCATTTATGAGCGATGAAAAAATTAAGGATTATGTCACATTAAAATCCCTTGATGGAAGTAATTTAAATTTAAGTGATGATGGAGTTATTATTACAGAAAAGATGGCTGATTTATTAGATGCTAAAGTAGGAGAGAATATTAGTATTAGAAATAGTGATAATGAACTATTTATTGTTAAAGTAAAAGGAATATGCGAAAACTATATAAGTAATTTTATGTATATGAATAGTACTTATTATGAAGAGATATTTAATGATGACGAGTTTAATAGTTATCTTGTTAATCTAAAAAAATCTACTAATAAAGAAAAACTATCTAATAATCTATTAGATACTGGCTACTTTGGAGCGATACAGTATACTGATGATAATATGGAAATGTTTAATGATATTATCGCTGGTATGAATAATATAGTCTATCTAATAATAGCATTTTCAAGTTTTCTTGCAATAACAGTTTTATATAATCTTACAATTATTAATATCAATGAAAGAAAAAGAGAAATAGCGACTCTAAAAGTCTTAGGTTTTAGAGATAACGAAGTATCTAGTTATGTATATAGGGAAACTATTATTTTAACTATAGTAGGTATTATAGTAGGAATATTCTTAGGATTTTCTTTAAATACCTTTATCTTAATGATAGCAGAGACTGATGAGATATTATTTATTAAAACAATTAAACCATTAAGTTATGTTCTAACATTTATAATCATTATAGTATTTAGTGTTATAGTTCAAGTAATAACATACTTTATCTTAAGAAGAATAGATATGATAGATTCTTTGAAGTCTGTAGAATAGAGAATAAAGCTTAAATCTATTTATGTTGTAGGTTGTATTTATAATAATCTTCGGTATCCCGTGTGGGCCGAAGACTTTTTGTTAAAAAGAAAAAAGGACTTGATATTCCTTTCAACCTAACTAAAGTGATTTAATATCATACATCAGTTATAGACCTGACAAAGTTTTTAACTTTCGGTATAAATAGTATAACATATATTTTTACTATTTGTATAATTATATTTTAAGCTATTAGGTTAAAGCCCTTTCCTAGGTATCTATCTAGAATAGAATAAAGGGAAGGGAGAAAATTATGAATAGAGATTTTAATTATAACTATAATTACTATCCAAACAATATGGATAGAGATATGAATAATCCTAAATTCTTTACTGAAAAAGAGGGTTATTTAAGAGGTAATATGTTTAGAAATTTATATAGTCAGTATAAGAATTATGAACCTCAAACATTAAGACCTACTACCGAACAAGAGGAGATGTTTTTAAGAATGTCAGAAGCAGAATTTGCTGCTCATGACCTTAATTTATATTTAGATTTATATCCTAATGATGGTAATGCACTAGACTTATTCAATAAGTATAGAAAAGAAGCGAATAGATTGATGATGGATTATGAAGATAAGTATGGTCCAATTCTAGTTAGTAGTGATAGTCTAGATACAAGTCCGTTTTTATGGCAAACATTAATATTTCCTTGGAATATGGAGGGATTAAGTAATGTTTAAATATGCTAAGAGATTACAATATCCAGTTAATATTAAGAAAAAGGATATTAATATGGCTAAACAGTTAATTACTCAGTATGGTGGTAGTAATGGAGAACTTGCTGCAGCACTTAGATATCTTAATCAAAGATATACTATGCCTGATCAAAAAGGACAAGCATTGTTAACAGATATTGGAACAGAAGAACTTGCGCATGTAGAAATGCTATCTACTATGGTATATCAGCTTTTGAAGGATGCTACTGTTGAGGAACTTAAAGAAGCAGGACTTGCTTCAAACTATGCAGAACATAGAAATGCTATATATCCTACAGATGCTAATGGAGTACCATTTACAGTTGCCTATTTTGCAACAACAGGAGATCCATTAGCAGACATTATGGAAGATATGGCTGCAGAACAAAAAGCAAGAGCAGTATATGAAAACTTAATAGACCTTACAGATGACCCTGATGTTATTGGACCACTATTATGGTTAAGACAAAGAGAAATAGTTCATTATAATGCTTTTGAAGATTTATTTAATTACTATGATAAAATGTTAAATAATAAAAGATAGATGATGATGTCTATCTTTTTAACTATGATATATAGATAATATTATGTTGGTAAAGAAAATAAGAGAATGTTCACTATAACGTATTTGAATACTTATCTAATATATTTACCTAAAGATTTGAAATAAGTATTGGCATCCTCATAATTTTTTAAAACTTCACTAAAATATTCGCTGTAACTTAAAGATGATTTATCTTCTTTTATGTAATCTCTTAATTTTTGTAGTTTTGCTTTACTATTTAAAGGTTTGTATTTAACTAGATCATTGTAAATTAATATAGTTATTAATGCTTCTAATTGTTTTTGGTTTAACTTATTACATCTTGTTTTTAAAACACTGTCTTCTTCTTTAGTATCATCATGACAAAATCTTTCAACACGATATCTACCAGGGTCTATTATTTGCATTAGACCTTTTTCTTTATCGAAAAAGTAATTAACTGGTTGTAGATCGGCAACTAATATATAATTATAAGCAAGAAGTTTCATATCACTTTCTAATACTTTAAGATTACTAACAAAATTATGACTAGGAAGAAGAGAAATACCTTGTTTTTTAGTAACACTTTTCTCTCCATTAGCAATATCAGTTTTATATCCTGCATAAGAGTAATCTTCATGATATATAAGAGCATTAGGTAGAATAACTTGTTTAGTAGGGATACCAATCATATATTGATGATTAATGCTTTTATTATTTCCAAACTCATATATAGAACTTTTATAATATATTTTATAGATTTGATTACCTGCTTTATAACAAACACCTTCAGTTCCTTTGCCTATAGGTCTTTTGTTCTCATCTATATATATTTTTTCTCCATCAACTATATAATACATAATCCTTCCCCCTTTTAATAGGGAATATTTTATCATAAAACTGTTTAAATATCAAGGAATTGTTCTTGTCTAAACACTCATTATTTGATAAAATGATAAGAGTAAAGAGTGGTGTTTTAAATGTACTTGAAAGAAATTGTAACTAATGGTTTTAAATCTTTCGCTGATAAAATGGAAATAAAACTAGATGATGAAGTTACTTGTATTGTTGGGCCTAATGGTAGTGGTAAGAGTAATATTGTTGATGCCATTCGTTGGGTATTAGGAGAACAATCAGTTAAAAACTTACGTGGTGACGGGGGTATGAGTGATGTAATATTCGCTGGAAGTGAGTCTCGTAAATCTAAAAATGTCGCTAGTGTAGAGCTTATCTTTGATAATAGTGATCACTATCTAAAAATAGACTACAGTGAAGTTAGTATTAAAAGAAGAGTTTATCGTAGTGGTGAGAATGAATACTTTATTAATAATAATAAAGCAAGACTAAAAGATATAGTTAATCTTTTTCTAGATAGTGGTGTTGGAAAAGAATCATTTAATATTATCTCTCAAGGAGAAGTATCTAAAATAATTAGTGAAAGTACTGATGATAGAAGAGTTGTTTTTGAAGAAGCTGCAGGTATTTTGAAATATAAAAAGCGTAAAGAAGAAGCTTTAAGAAAACTAGATAAGACAAATGATGCTCTTGATAGAGTAGAAGATATTATTAAAGAGTTAGAAGTACAAGTAGAGCCTTTAAAAGAACAAAGTGAGAAAGCGAAAGAATATAAAACTCTTAAAGAAGAATTAGAAAACCTTGAAATAGCTTTAATCGCTTATGATATTTATAATCTATCTACTAATGAAGAAATACTAAAGAAAGAAAAAGATGCTCTAGATAAAGAGATAGTAGATTTAGAGAGTACTGTTAATAAAGATAGTGGTGTTTTCCTAAAGAAAAAGACAGATTTATTTAATTTAGAGAGAGATTTGGAATTTACTCAGAAAGAGTTACTTAATAAAACAGAAGAGATTGGTAAGATAAATCTTCAACTTAATATTTTAAAAGAACAAAGAAAGAATAAAGATACTACTAAAGTAGAAGAAGAGTTAAGAGCCTTAATAGATGAGAAAGGTAAGATTAGTAAAGATATTAGTGTCTTAGAAGATGAGATAAATATTATAAATCAAGATATTTCTAATATGAATGAAGATATTAACTCTAGTAAGAATAATCTTAAAGGCCTTAAATTAACTCTAAAGAATTATGAACAGACACAGAGTAAGCAAGATAGAGATATCTTAACTAATAAACATAAAGTAGAGTTGTTGAAGTTAGAAGCAGAAAGAGGTAATAATTTACCTAATGCTATTAAGAAAATACTAGAAGAAGATAAATTACAAGGAATCTATGATATTATAGGTAATGTTATTAAGACTAAAGATGAGTATGTAAGATGTTTAGATGTTGCAATTAGTAGTAGTAAAAACTTTGTTATAGTTAAAGATGAAGATAGTGCTAAAGAGGCGATTAGATATTTAAAGAATAATAATCTAGGAAGAGCGACATTCTTTCCTATTAATGTTATTAAGAAAAGATATATAGATGAAAATACTAAACACATATTAGAAGGGTTAGATGGATATATTGGTGTCCTAGCAGACTTAGTTACTACAGAAAAAGAATATAAAAATATTGTCTATAATCAATTAGGACTTGTATTAGTTGCAGAAGACATGGACACTGCTTTAAGAATAAGTAGAAAGATAGATAGACGTTATAAAGTAATTACTCTAGCAGGTGATGTTATTAATGTAGGAGGATCAATGACAGGAGGCGCTAACTATAAAGGAAGAAGCTCTGTTATGATTAATCAAGAGATTACTAACTATATTAATATAATTACTAGTTTAGAAGAATCTAATAAGAAGATTAGTCTTGATATTAACGATACTAAAGAAGATATAAGAAAATTGGAAGATAAGATATATCTTAAAGAAAAGGACTTAAAACTATTAATAGATGATGTTACTAATAAAAATCATGCTCTAATAAGTAATAAAGATGCACTTAGTAGTATTAGTGATAATATTGATAATTTATCAAGTAATGAGAATACTCTAGATACTAAAGAAGAAGAGTTAGTAACTAGATTCTATGATTTAGAAAGTTTTAAAGAAAAATTAGAACTTAAACTAACTACTCTTAAGAAAGATATAAAACTATTAAAAGACGAAATAGAAGAAGATGAAGAGAAGAGTAAATATAAGAATAATTTAATTAGAAAGACTGAAGAGAAAAGAAATAGTTTAGATCTTAAACTTAAAGAAATAGATGTAAAGTTAGATAACTTACTTAATACTTTAAGTAGTGAATATTCTATTACTTATGAAAAAGCTAGAAAAGATTATGAACTTGATGTAGAAGAAAAAGCTGCTAGAAGTAAAGTGAGTAACTATAAAGCTAGAATTAAAAGTCTTGGTATGGTTAATTTAGCAGCGATAGATGAATATGAAAGAGTTAATACTAGATATATGTTTTTATTACATCAAAAAGAGGATTTATCTAAAGCGATTGCAACACTACTTGAGATAATGAATGAGATGGATGAAGTTATGAAAGAAGAGTTCTTAAAGACTTTTGAGCTTATCAGAAAAGAGTTTAAAGAAGTCTTTAGAGCATTGTTCCATGGAGGAGAAGCAGATTTAAAATTAACTAGTGATGATATCTTAACAACAGGAATAGAAATAGTTGCATGTCCTCCAGGTAAGAAATTAACTACTATTAGTTTATTATCAGGAGGAGAAAAAACTTTAACTGCTATAAGCCTCCTATTTGCAATAATCAATGTTAGAACAGTACCTTTCTGTGTCTTTGATGAAGTAGAAGCGGCTTTAGATGAAGTGAATGTTATGGAATTTGGTAAGTATCTAGCTAATTACAAACATAAAACACAGTTTTTAATAATTACTCATAAGAAAAAGACAATGGAATATGCTGATACATTATATGGTATTACGATGCAAGAGTCAGGCGTATCTAAACTTGTAAGTGTAAAGTTAACTAATAATGAAGAATTAATATAGCATAATTCATATTGTTATGGTAGAATTATATTAAAGAAGATAGAAGAAAGAAGGTAAAAAATATGAGAAAGTTATGTTTACAAAATGTTACCTGGGGGGGGGCAGTTTAGTAAATATTTAAGTAATAAAATTACTTTCTTTCATTATGATATAAGAGCAGGATAGTATTATTCTGTTCTTTTTGATGGTGTGAGAAAAATAATAAAGGAGAGAAGTGAAATGAAGAAAAAGGAAAATATTATAATAATAGTAGTGTTAGTAGTAATGATACTAGCGATAGTAGGAGTAAGTTATGCTGCCTTTAGTTATAGTAAAACAGGAAGTAAAGTAAACTCTATAACGACAGGTTCTATTACAATGAC
>CASEWH010000038.1 GCA_949291575.1 uncultured bacterium | reverse complement strand
TCTTGGTATTAAATGAATATGATAATGTTTAACATCTTGTCCATAATAATTATTTTGACAAATAGTTAAGCCATCAATATTAAGTTTTTCTTTTAATATAGGATAAATCTTAGTCTTAATAGTATCTATCATATAAATTATTAACTCATTAGGTGTCTCAAATAAATTTTCATAATGTTCTTTAGGTATTACTAAAGTATGACCATCACTATTAGGATTAACATCTAGAAAAGCTAATACTTTATCATCTTCATAGACTTTATAAGATGGAATATCTCCTTTAATTATTTTACAGAATAAACAATCATTCATTAAAATTTCCTCCTTCAACTATCTTTATTATACCATTATTATCAAAAGTAACACTATAATTATTTGTAACTAGACCATTATCAGCAGCAATAGTATTAAAACTATTAATTAAATTATTAAGATAAACTTCATCTAAGCTATCTACTTTAACATAATAACTAACAGAGTAATATCCCGTATTATAAATATTACCTTCTAAAATATCTATCACTTCAGCTTTATTATACTCATCTAAATCTTTAAACTCTACTTTTATATTTTCATAATTAGTATTAGAAAAAATATCTTTATACTTATCTAATACATCTTTACTTGCTCTTTTAAGAACATCTTTTCCTTTTACATAGTTATCTTTATAATTATCAGTAATCTTATTATTTAAAGAAGTAATAGTAAAGTTTAACTCTTTATAATCTTTATTGTAATAGGTAATGCTATAACTATTATCGTCTTTATTATATTCTAAATCACTGCTTAATACATCTAAATCACTATATTTTTCTTCATAATAAGTATTGATATCTTCTTCTACATTTTTAGACTTTAAACTAGGTACTTTTTCTCTAACAATAATAATACCAAAGAAGATAATTATAAGTCCAAAGAGCAATGCTTGTCCTATCATTAATCTATTCATTTTTTTGTTATACATAAAAACCACTATCTTTCTATATCTCCTATCTATTATTTTATCAAATCCTTTAAATATAAGCAATTATGTGTTATACTAAGCATGTCTTTTAACATAAATATTGACAATTTAATAATATAATTTATCATACAATTAGAAAGGGTGATAATATGTTTAAAATAGATAAGTTGAGTGTATTAATAAAAGATACTGATAAAGAGATTTTAAAAGATTTTTCTCTTACTATTGATAAAGGAGAAATACATGCTATTATGGGACCTAATGGAGTAGGTAAGAGTACTTTATCAAAAGCAATAATGCATCATCCTGATTATGTTATAGAAAGTGGTTCTATTACTTATAATGAAAAGACTCTAAATGATTTAACAACTGATGAAATAGCAAGAAGTGGTATTTACCTACTTATGCAAGATCCATCTATTATTGATGGCGTAAGTAATAGTGAAGCCCTAAGAACTGCTTTAAAAGAACGAGGTAATGATACTAATCTATATTCTTTTATTACTAAGATGAAAAAAGAATTAGACTCGCTAAGTCTACCAAAAGATGCTATGCATAGATCTATTAATAAAGGTTTATCTGGTGGTGAAAGAAAGAAAAATGAAGTTTTAGGACTAAAAGTCTTAACCCCTAGTTTTATTATTTTAGATGAATTAGATAGTGGACTAGATGTAGATAGTCTAAAAGTAGTTGCAAATAATATTAATGATTACTTAAAAGAAAATAAAGATACAAGTGTTTTAATCATTACTCACTATAGTAGAGTTCTAGATTTAATTAAACCAGATTTTGTTCATGAGATGAAAGATGGTAAGATAGTTAAAACAGGAGATATAAGTTTAGCAAAACAAATAGAAAAAACAGGTTTTACCGGGGTAAATGAAGTGGAGCCTAGTGAAAATTATGAATAATATATTATTAGATAGTGCTAAAAGTTTTAGTAAAGAAGGTACCTTTAAATTAGAACTAGATAAAGATACTACTATTAATATTGAAAGTGATAATGTAAAACTATATCTTGTAACTAAAAATAATATAAAAGTTGATTTCAATATATTAAACTCTACAACTATTTATAATATTACTACGGAAAGTATTACTGTTAATATTAATATCTATAATAATGCTAAACTAGACTTTTATGAAATGACTGTTACTGATAAAAAGATAACTAATGAAGTAAATATTTATCATAAAAATAAAGAGACAACAAGTAATGTTACATGTCATGGAATTAGTTATGGTAAAGGAGATTTAAAGTTTAGTGTCAATGGTTATATTAAAAAAGGTATGATAGGTTCAATATGTAATCAGTCTAGTAGAATAATTAATTTAGATGATGGTAAAAGTTTAATAGAACCTAATCTCTTTATAGATGAATTTGATTCTATTGCTAATCATTCCGCTTACACAGGACCTTTTGATGAAAAATTATTATTCTATTTAGAAACAAAGGGAATAAGTAAAAAAGAAGCTTTTAATCTATTATTAAATGGCTTTATGAAAGTGGTAGAACTACCAATTGATTATGAAAGTGTACTTGATAATATTTTAGATAAAGTAATGAGGAGGTGATTATTATTAATCGTGAAGATTTTCCTATTTTAAACAATAACATAATATATTTTGATAATGGAGCGACAACTCTAAAACCAAAATGTGTAGTTGAAGCGATGAATGATTATTACTATAACTATGGAGCGAATATTCATAGAGGAGATTATAAAATATCTTTAAAAGCAAGTGAAGAATATGAGAAGGTTAGAGATAAAGTAAAAGACTTTATAAATGCTAAAAGTAGTAAAGAAATAGTTTTTACTAGTGGGGCAACAGACTCTCTTAATAAGATAGTCTTTGGTTTTATGAAAGATTATTTAAATGATGGTGATGAGGTTTTACTTACTAAAAGTGAACATGCTTCAAACGTCTTACCTTGGTTAGAACTTGCTAAAATAAAAAATATAAAGATAAGTTATATTCCTCTAAATGATAATCATGAACTAACTCTAGAAGCATTAACTAATACAATAAATGAAAATACTAAAGTAATCTCTATTGCAAGTATTACTAATGTAGTAGGAGATGTAAGAGATATTAATGAAATAAGTAAAATCGCTCATAAACATAACATAATATTAGTAGTAGATGGAGCCCAAAGTGTTCCTCATATGAAAACAGATGTTATTAAAGATGATATTGACTTTTTAACATTCTCAGGTCATAAGATGTTAGGACCAACAGGAGTAGGGGTACTTTATGCTAAAGAAGAATATTTACAAAAGATGAAACCTATAGAATATGGTGGTGGCATGAATCAATACTTTGAAGTAACAGGAGAAGTAGAATATAAAAGCATTCCTACAAGATTTGAAGCAGGAACTCCTCCTATCGCCGAAGTAATAGGACTAGGTGCTGCTATTGATTACTTACAAAGTATTGGTATGGATAAAATTTATAAACATGAAAGGGAACTAAAGAAATATCTTGTTTTTAAACTAGAAAGTAATACTAAAGTAATTTTATATAACAAAAATAGTGATAGTGGTATCCTAGCATTTAACCTAGAAGGAATATTTAGTCAAGATACTGCTATCTATCTAGATCACTATAATATTTGTGTAAGAGCAGGTAATCACTGTGCTAAAATCTTAAAAGATGAAATAAATATTAAAAATACTTGCCGTATAAGCCTATATTTTTATAATACTAAAGAAGAAATAGATAAACTTGTTGAGGCATTAGAAAAGTCAGATGATTTATTTAAAGTAATACTATAGGAGGAGTAATTATGGATGCAGAATTAAAAAGAGAAGTAATACTAGATAATTATAATAATCCTTATCATAAAGGATTAAAAGGAGAAGCTGGATATAAAAAAGCGAATACTAATAATGAATCTTGTATTGATAATATCGATATTGAACTAAAAATAGAAGATGGCAAAGTAGTAGATGCTAACTTTGATGGAGAAGCATGTGCTATCTCAACTTCTGCTACCTCTATTTTCTTAAGAAAGATAATAGGAAAGAGTGTTAGTGAAGTTAAAGATTTAATAGAAAACTATGAACATTTAATAGATGAAAAAGACTATGATGAAGAAAAATTAGGTGAACTTATGGCCTATGATACTATCTATATGCAACCTAATAGAAAACACTGTGCCCTTCTTCCTGTCGATACAATTAAAAAGATTCTAAAGGAGGAAACAAGTGGAGATTAAAGGACTAACTAAAGATAATATAATAAAGATATCAACACATAAAAAAGAAGATACTTGGGTAAAAGATTATCGAATAAAATCATATGAATACTTTGAAAAGATGAATAAAACATTACCTTTTGGACCTAAGTTTAAACTTAACTTTGATGATATTATTTATTATAAGAGTGCAACTGATGAACTAACAGATGACTGGAATAAAGTTATGAAGCCAATTAAAAGTGAATTAGATAAATTAGGTGTACTTGAAAGTGAACAATATATGGATGGTATGGGAGTTCAATATGAAAGTGAAGTAATCTATCATAATATGCTTAAAGAACTTACTGACAAAAAAGTAATCTTTACATCCATTGATAATGCTATTAAAGAATATCCTCTTCTTGTAAAAAAGTATTTTGGTAAGATCGTTAAAAATACTGATAATTTATATGCAGCCTTAAATAGTTCTGTTTTCTCAGGTGGAAGTTTTATCTATATACCTCCTCATACTAAACTAAATAGACCATTACAAAGTTATTTCAGAATTAATAGTAAAGGAATGGGACAATTTGAAAGAACTCTAATCATAGTAGATGATGATAGCGAGTTACATTATATAGAAGGCTGTACCGCTCCTACTTATGCTACTTCTTCACTTCATGCTGCCGTTGTAGAAATATACGTAGGAAAGAATAGTAAATGTCGTTATACAACTATTCAAAACTGGGCTCCTAATGTCTATAACTTAGTTACTAAAAGAGCCTTAGTAGAAGAAAATGGTACTATGGAGTGGATTGATGGTAATATTGGAAGTAAACTAACTATGAAGTATCCATGTTGTATTCTAAAAGGAGATAATTCTACTGGTACATGTATTAGTATCGCTGTTGCAAGTAATAATCAAATCCAAGATACAGGTGCTAGAATGATTCATCTAGGTAAGAATACAAACAGTAAAATAATATCTAAAAGTATCGCTAGAAGTGGAGGGAATGCCACTTATAGAGGTGATGTTAAAATTAAAGAAGATGCCACTAATTCATACTCTATGATAAAATGCGACACTTTAATACTAGATAAAGATAGTATTAGTGATACTATACCTACAAATATAGTCTCTAATAATAGTAGTACCATTGAACATGAAGCGACTGTTTCTAAAATAAATGATGCTAATATTTTTTATCTTGAAAGTAAAGGAATACCTAAAGAAACTTGTGAAGAATTAATAGTATTAGGCTTCTTAGAAGAGTTTAGAAAAGAACTACCAATGGAGTATGCCGTTGAACTAAATCAAATTTTGAAAAAAAACTTGTAATTTTGTAAATTGACCCTCATTTTTGGGGTCAATTTATTAATTTGGCCCTATGAATTTACAAAATTCACCCCCAAAAACAGCTCGAATTTGCAATTTTCTCTTTTTGCATGGATTTTAAAACTGTGTTACTTTATCTTCCGAAAGGAGGAATTGCATGTTAAATAGTTTAATTTTAGTAGGCCGTCTAACTAAAGATATTGACATTAAAGAAACTGAATCTGGTAAGAAAGTAGGAACACTTTCTTTAGCAGTACCACGTTCTTTTAAAAATATGGATGGTGTTTATGAAACAGACTTTATCAATTGTACACTTTGGGAAGAGAAAGCTAAACTTACTAAAGAATATTGTAAAGTTGGAGATATTGTTGGTATTAGAGGTCGTTTACAAAGTAACATTATTAAGACAGATGAAGGTTCTAGATACTTTCTAGAAGTAGTTGCAGACAAAGTAACTTTTCTGTCAAATAAGAAGAAAAATGATGTCAAAAATACTGATAATTAGTCACTTTTAGTCTTATTTTTCAATAATTTGTTGATAAGGGTTGACTTTTGGCCTAAAAAAGATTTATAGTTTAGTAAACAATTAATTAAGGAGAGACAAATATGCTTTTAAGTAAACGTTTAAAAGAGTTGCGTATCTCAAATGGATTAACGCAACGAGAGTTGGGCGAGCGTGTAAATGTTACAAAAGTAAGTATTTGTTGTTACGAAAATGGCACAAGAGTTCCAACTCTAGACACATTAACTAAATTAGGAAAGGTATTAGATGTTGATGTTGATTATCTACTAGGATATGATAATCCTGTTAAGCCAAAGGGTAAGAATAAAAAAGTTACTACTATGGCAGAAGAAGAAATAGAGTTTGTTAAAGGATTAAGAGAAATAGAATCTATTCATCAATTGATAATAGAAGATCCTAAAAAGGCTCTTGAGCTTATAAGTAAGAGGTTAGATGACTAATCTCTTTTTTTCTATTATTAAGGAAATGTAAAATATTGTGAATTCTCTTGTAATTAGAGACTTTTTAACTTATTATTAAATCAAGGTGATAAAAGATGATATTAGATATAATAAATAAGAAAGCAAATAAATATGAATTAACTAAAGAAGAGCTAGAAACGATTCTTTTAGGATATTTAAATGATGAAGTGAAAGACTATCAAATGAGTGCTTTCCTCATGGCAATTTGTATTAATGATATGAGTGATAGTGAAGTCTTTGCATTAACTGATATTTTTATTAAAAGTGGTGATGTTCTAGACTTAAGTTTTATAGATGAAATAAAAGTAGATAAACACTCAACTGGTGGAGTAGGAGATAAAACAACTCTAATAGTTGCACCATTAGTAGCAAGTTGTAATGTTCCTGTTATAAAAATGAGTGGACGAGGATTAGGATATACTGGAGGGACTATAGACAAATTAGAATCAATTCCTGGTTTTAAAGTTGATCTAACAGAAGAAGAAATAAAAAAACAAGCTGAAGATATAGGAATTGTTATAACAAGCCAAACTAAAGACCTTGCCCCTTTAGATAAAAAAGTTTATGCTCTACGTGATGTAACTGCAACAACTAATTCTATTCCTTTAATAGCAAGTAGTATTATGAGTAAAAAAATAGCAGGTGGTGCTGATAAGATAGTAATCGATATAAAAGTTGGAAGTGGTGCTTTAATAAAAACAAAAGAAGAAGCAGAAAGACTATCAAGCTTATTAATTAAGATAGGAACATACTATCAAAAAGAAGTTAGAACAGTTATTTCTAATATGGATAGACCTCTAGGACATAATATAGGCAACAAATTAGAAGTATTAGAAGCTATTGATGTGTTAAAAGGTAATGTAAAAGGAGAACTTTTAAATTTATCACTTGAACTTGCTACTAAGATGGTATCAATGGGAAAAGGAATAAGTGAAGAAGAGGCAATGAAAGAAGTAAAAGAAAATTTAGAAAATGGTAAAGCCTTAAATAAATTTATAGAATTTGTTAAATATCAACATGGTAATATAGAAGAATTAGAGATTAATGCTAAAGTTTATAATATTAAAGCTAATAAAAGCGGATCTTTAAAAGATATAAATGCTTTATCCATCGCTAAACTTAGTGAAAGCTTAGGAGCAGGGCGTAAGAGTAAAGATGATGAAATAGATTATAATGCAGGAGTTATAATAAAAAAAGAGATAGGTAATGAAATAAAAGAAGGAGATGTTTTAGCCAGTCTTTATACAAATATTGACAATCCAAATTTCAATCTTGAAAGAATATTTGAAATATCTTGAAAAAAGCATTTCATTTTGTTATACTCTAAATAAGGTAAGGTGATTATATGAGTTCTAAAATGAGTTCTAAAAGACAAATAAAAAGAAGTAAAGAAAAAAGAAGTCAAGATAAAATGGACAAAGCAATGAATGATGTAAAAAAAATAGGCATCATATCTTGTTGTTTAATAGCAGTTCTTATAGTAATAGGAATATTTATTAATACTGAAGAAAGTTATGCTGCTGTCGTACAAGAATTACCAGAAGAATTTACATCAGTAATGGATCCTGTTACAGGTGATCCTGAAGATCCACCAATGCCAGCAGATTATGCTCAATATATTGAAGGAGTTAGTACTCCTAAAGCATTCTATGGTATTGATACTAGTAGTAGTGCAAGACTTAGTAATATCTATTGTATGGATAGAAAATTAATCATGTCTGGAGGAAGAACTTATAAAAAAGATAAATCAGTTATAGATGAAAGTTTATCAGTTAAATATCCTGGTTTAATATATATAATTGAACATGGTGATACATTACCAGATAATATTTTAAATACTAAACCATCAAATGAACAATCAGTTTTAATATATTACATTAACCAAATTGTTGTTTGGTGGTATCTAGATATTGTAAATGGTTATTCATCTGGACCAACAGATGTTGGTAGAGATGTACCATATGATGAACCAGCTGCTCATCAATATGAAAATAATCTAACAGTAGCAGAGAAAACTGCTATTATAAACGATAATACATATGGACCATATATAGCAGAAGTCCTTACAAATGCTATGGCATATAATCCAGGAACAACAAACCCAGCTTTAGATAATATAGATACAAGTACAATAACTTATACAATGACAGATGAATATATTGAAACATCACCAATTACTGTCACAAGTAATGCCGGTACAAATTTTGTTAACTATACTGTTAGTACAAGTAATAACAATATTCAAATATTAAATGAATCAGGAGTTAGTCAAACAACATTCTCACCTAATGAGAGATTTAAATTAAGAATACCAGTAAGTGAAGTTAAAGATTATAAAATAAATCTTCAAGTTAGTATCTCTGGTAATTTCTCAGTTCATAATGCATATTTCTATGTTGATAGTAAAAGACCAAGTGAATATCAAAGAGCATTACTAGGACAAATATTAAACGATACTACTACAGATTCAGTATCATTAAGTTACGAAATACCAACAGGTGAAGTAATAATTAGTAAACAAAATTCTGAGACTGGAGAAGGTGTAAGCGGAGCAGTATTATCTATCACTGATAAAAGTGGCAAAGAAGTTTATAGATATGAAACAACAGGAGCAGATATAGAGCTAACACTTCCTGTAGGAACATATACTATTACAGAATTAACAGTACCAGAAGGATATTCAGCTGAAGTTACTACAAAGACATTTGAAATAACAGAAGGTAATATAACTGAAGTTGTAATTACCAATACACCAAATATTGAAGTTCCAGATACAAGTAGCAATTCATTATTAATATATGGAATTGGCTCACTAATCATAATAGCAGGTATTGTCTTAATAGTTGTGGCTAAAAAACCAAATAATGCAAAAGAAAAATAAAAACATAAAAAGCCAACTCTCTAAAGTTGGCTTTTTCTTCCTTATAGTAGGAATATTAGTATTTATAAGTACACCTTTAAGAAAAATAAAAGGTGAAGTGTTTGAAGAAATGAGACTTGCTATATTTCAGCAAAACATAAATGAGGAAAATACAACTATTAATGATATTAATACAGATAATTTACAAGTAACTGTAGAAAGCAATAAAGAAGCAGAAGAAAATGACAAAAAAACAAATTATTCATATATTGGAGAGTTATCAATACCTAAGATAAAGTTAAAAAGGGGCTTTGTTTCTAAAAATTCAAAATATAACAATATACAATACAATATAGCTATCGCTAAAGAAGCATCATACCCAGATAAAGAAAGAGGAAACTTTATTTTAATGGCTCATTCAGGTAATGCCTATATATCATTTTTTGATAAACTATACAGGTTAGAAATAGGTGATGAAGCAACCGTTAGTTATAAAGCAAAAAAATATAAATATAAATTAACCAAAGTATATAATCAACCTAAAACAGGACAAGTAGCAATATATCGTAATCCAAATGTGAAAACATTAACACTAATAACTTGTACTCATAATGATGATTATAATCAAACAATTTACATATTTGAAGAAATATAAGAATAAAAGGGAGGATAAATATGGACTTAAGTATAATAGAACAAATAATAACCTTTATAACACTACCATTTCAATCATTTTTAACGATTGAAATACTTTTAATCTTTATTATTCTCCTTATATTTTTATTATATAATGAAAAAAGAAAGAGTCAAAAAGTAAGAATAGCACTTTCCGCTCTCATTATATTCTTCTTCTCCTTATTAGTATTCTATTTCTTTGATGATATAGTAACTGTTCTAAGCGAAATAATTAAAACTCTAATGAGATGTTTCTATTTTCCTAACATTATATTTTATATATTAACAGCAATTATCTCTTTAATTATATTAATATATACAGTCTTTAAATCTAATTCAACTAAGTTAAATAAAATAATTACTTATATATTTACCATTATTCATCTTTATCTATTCACAAACTTTATCTCCTTAGCAATCATTAATAATACTTCCTTGACTAATACTGCAAACATCTATCAGCATGATAACATGTTTGTAATAGTTCTCTTTAGCCAAATTATCTTTATACTTCTAATAATTTGCAAAGTAACCTATCATTTTTGTTATATTAAGTATAGAAAATTGAAAAATACAAAGTAAAATGATATAATGTCTAGGAGTGAGGTAATTATGAAGAAAAAAGTAATTAAATTGAAAGATAAAATTATAAAAAATATTAAAAGAGTAAAAGAAGAAAAAATGATAAGTAATTTCTTTAAAGATAATAGACTTTTCCTTGTCTATGTTTTAGTCTGTGTATTAAACTCTACATTACTTAGATTTTTTACTATGCCTACAATGGAGAACTATTTATCATTTAAACCAATTATTGCAGATCTAGCAGTTGTTACTATTATAGGATCATTCTCATATTTATTTAAAGGAAAGAAAAGATATGCCTATCTATTAGTATGGGCTATCATATTTACTGCTATTTGTACAATAAATTCAGCTTATTATACATTCTATACATCATTCGCAAGTGTCTCTATGTTATCACTTACTCAGTATATAGGAGAAGTAGGAGATGCAGTAGTTGAAAATGTTTTACAAATAAAAGATTTAGTTTATATTTTTCCTCTTATTTTCTTTATATATTACTATCATCGTCTCGTAAAGAAAGATAAATATAAAATTTATACTAAAGAAAAGAGAATTAGAAAGTTTAAAAACACCATTATAGCAGGTGGTATTATTCTTCTTTTATTCATAGTATCTTTATCAAGTCTTGAAATTAGTAGATTTGTTAAACAATGGAATAGAGAGTATATTGTTATGAGATTTGGTATTTATATGTACCAAGGTAATGATATCGTTGCAAGTATACAACCACAGATTTCTGCTATGTTTGGTTATGATGATGCTAAAAAAGAATTTACTGAATACTACAAAGATAGAACTGATGAACAAGATTATACTAATGAATATACCAATGTTCTTGAAGGACGTAATGTCATTGTAATTCATGCTGAGTCTTTACAAGGAATTGCTATTAATAGAACATTTAATGGTGAAGAAGTAACACCAAATTTAAATAGATTAATTAAAGAAGGCTTATATTTTAATAATTTCTATTCTCAAGTAAGTGTAGGAACAAGTAGTGATACGGAATTAACTTATAATACTAGTCTTATGCCAACTCAAAATGGAACAGCTTTTGTAAGTTACTTTGATAGAACTTATATCTCAACTCCATCTTTACTAAAAGACAAAGGTTATTATACATTTAGTATGCATGCTAATAATGGAGACTTTTGGAATAGACGTGCTATGCATGAATCATTAGGATATGATAAGTTCTATAGTAAAGAAACATATGATGTAGATGATGAAAATGTTATAGGATTAGGTTTATCAGATAAATCATTCTTTGCCCAATCAGTAGAGAAGTTAAAGAAAATCAGTGAAGAGCATGATAAATACTATGGTTATATAATAACACTAACAAACCATACACCATTCTCTGATACTGATAAATATGGAGAGTTTTCTGTTACTATGAAAACAACAATAACTAATGAAGATGGAACAGAAGAAGAAATAGAAGCGCCATACTTAGAAGGAACTAAACTAGGTAATTACTTTAAATCAGTTCATTATGCCGATGAAGCCTTAGGAGAATTCTTCACTGAGATGGATGAAGCAGGACTTTTAGATAATACAGCAGTAATCATCTTTGGTGATCATGATGCTAGACTTCCAAAAAGTGAATTTAACTTAATGTATAATTATGATCCAGTAACAGATGATGTTAAAGATGAAGAAGATCCGACTTATGTAGAATATGATAGTTTTGATTACGAATTAGATCGTAAAGTACCACTTATAATTTGGACTAAAGATGGTGCAGTAAAAGGAGAAGTTGACTATACCATGGGAATGTATGATGTAATGCCTACCATCGGTAATATGTTAGGTTTCTATAATAAATATGCTCTAGGTAATGATATATTTGAAACAAAAGATGATAATATTGTAGTATTCCCTAATGGAAATTGGGTAACAAATAAAATGTATTATAATAGTCAAAAAGGTGAGTATAAGCTTCTTAAAGATGAGATAATAGATGAAAATTATATAACAGAAAATAATGAATATGCTGAAAAATTATTAGATGTTTCTAATAAAGCTATTGTCTTTGATTTATTTAATCCTAATAGTGAAGAAGAAGCAACTAAAGTTAATAAAACACTATCTAAAGAGAATTAGAGGGGAGAAAAACTATGAGACTAAAGAAAAAAGTAAAAGTAATATTGATAATTGCAATTATCTTAATAAGCACAGGTTTAGGATTTCTAGCTTATGAAAGTGTAAAACCTAAAGCAGTTAAAACAGCAACTGTTGAAAATGAAATAGCAGAGTATGGATATACCCTTAAATCTACAAGAAATGATAGATATAAAGAGGCATTTCAAGAACTAAAAGACATTTTAAGTAAGAAAAAAGTTGATGAAGAAGCATATCTAAAACAGATTAGTAAAATGTTTATAATGGATTTCTATACTTTAAATGATAAACTTGCTAATACAGATGTAGGTGGTATTGATTTTGTTCATACTAATGCTAAAACTAACTTCTTAGAAAAGGCAGAAGATACAGTTTATAAGTATGTAGAAAATGATATTTATGGTAATAGAGATCAACAATTACCAGAAGTTACTGAAGTAACTGTTGAAAAAGTTGAGAATATAGAGTATACTATAGGAACAGATTTTACAGATGATTTTGCTTATCAGGTAGAAGTTTCCTTAAAATATAAAGAAGATATGGATTATCCTACTAAAGCTACACTTATCTTTGTACATGAAGATAATAAACTATCATTAGTTGAAGTAGAATAGGTTAATCCTTTTTCTATTTAAAGGAGAAAGTATTTATGGAAAAATATAGTTGGAATTTTGATGATTTTTTTAAAAGTGATAATGATTTTTGTAAAGAAATGGAAATGTTAAAAAAAGATTTAGACAAATTTAATAATAATTTAACATCATTATCTTTAAGTATTATGTTAAAAGAATATTATAAATACAGTTTTAAATATGAAAAATTACAAACATATGCTACATTAAAATATGATGCTGATAGATCTAATCAAAAATACTTAGAATATAAAAACTTAGTTTATAATGAGAAAAGTAAGTTAAACAAAATTCTAAATAAAATTAATGATAAAATATACGAAATAGATGAACCACTAAATACTTATCTAGAAAAAAATAAAGAATTGCAAGACTACAAAATGCATCTATATGAAATATTAAGATTAAAAAAGCATCATAATAATGAAGAGTATATCCAAAATGCAACTTTAATGATATCTAAAATAAATGATTTATATGCAACTATTCAAAATGTTGAACTAAACTATAAAGAAATAGATATAAATAATAATAGAATTGAAGTAACCCCTCAAAACTATAATAGAATTTTAACTAGTAAAAAGAAAGAAGATAGAAAAAGAGCATTTTATGCTTATACAGATAGTTTATCTATGGTTAATAAAAGTATTTCAGGACTTTTAGAGCTTAGATTAAAATTATGTCAAGATATATCAAAATCAACAAAATATACTTCCGTCCTAGATCAAGTTTTAACAGAAAGTGATTTAAATATAAACATTATAAATAATTTAAAAAAAGTAATAAATAATAATATTAATCTTTTAGAAAGATACTTTAATTTAAGAAAAAAACATTTAAATTTATCTAAACTATATCCTTATGATTTAGAAATAAGTAATAA
The DNA here is from genome assembly GCA_949291575.1 of uncultured bacterium. Classification (GTDB taxonomy): domain Bacteria; phylum Bacillota_I; class Bacilli_A; order RF39; family UBA660; genus Onthousia. Next base: position 34 of record CASEWH010000038.1, on the reverse strand, counting down.
TTATAATGAAGAGCTAACATTTGAAGAAAGTATT
>CASEWH010000037.1 GCA_949291575.1 uncultured bacterium | reverse complement strand
TATTGGAGTATGACGCCGGCCGATTTCGATTATGGTCGTGCTGATGTATGGATTGAGTATGAGGGTCTCAACCGCAACTCTGTGTATTTCAACTACGCCGTGCGTCCAGTTATCAACGTGACCACTGAAAACGGGTTTACATCTGGAGATGGGACTATTGAAAATATATATGTGATTTCTTAGGTAGAATTAGGCAAATGACTCCTCATTTGCCTCGGGGACTTATTTTTCTCATTCAATCCTTAAAATCAACAGTTAACGGAAATAAACATAAACTTCTAAAAAAATACTGTATACTAGCTATCATAGGAGTGTGTAGTAAGTGAGAAGTAGTAGTAAAAATTATATTAATTTAAGAAAAGTAGGGGGATTTTATCAATGCTTTGATGAGGATGCATATTTATTTGGTTATAAAGTAAATAATGATAGAGCAGGCTTTCCTATAAGCTCTCTTAATAAAATTATAAATACTTTAGATAATAAAAAAATAAATTATATGGTCTGTAATAATAATGATGATAAAAGTATTAAAGACTTTAAAAGAAAAAATACATATTATCATTATGTAGAAGTAAGTAAAGAAGCTTATAATTTAGAGATTAAGAAAGTTTCTATAGAAAAGAAAATAAAATCTATGCCATTTAGTAAAATAGAAAAATTATATACTATGATAGAGCAATTTGTTAATGAATAGATAAGTTTGTAACAGCTTATCTTTTTTTAAAATATCTTGACTGATACCATCTATTATGATACATTATAGATATAAGAGGCGATGAATAAAAGATGGGGAAAGGAGAAGGTTATAAAAAAGTTAAATTTATATGAAATTTGTAAATTGAAGTGTTTTTTGATATGAATATTTAAAATTCCCCTAGAGAAAACATTAAATTGAAAGACTATTTTCGTTAAATTTTAAATTTTACCTTTTTGCAATAGTTTTTAACTTATGTTATATCTATTGCAGCGAGGTGATGTTAATGAGTTCTAAAAAAAAGATGACGCCTGAAGAAAGAATAAAAGAACTACAAGAAAAAGGAGAAGTATTTCCTGCTAGTAATGATTATATCTATAAATGTATTATGACTAAGTGTTTCTTCTTTAAAGCAGATATGACTTATCAAATAACTGGTATATCTAAAGATTTAATACTAAAAACTTATTATGAGAAGAATACTGAATTTGTTGTAAGTAATGCTTTGGAACGTGGGAAAAGGTCTGATATATTATTTGGCATAGAAGGATATGTAATTAATTATGAGTTAAATAATAGATATAGTTTAGCTTTAATACAAAGAAATGATAATTACTTAGATAAAATTAAAATAGATATATCTAATAAAAACTATACTTATAATAATATGCCAAAGGCCATACAGATTAATTTAAATAATTTTAATCATCTTAATAAGAAAAATGTAAAAGAAGTCTTTAAATCAAGAGATAAAAATGGAGTAGTAGAAAATGTTAAATGGGAAAAATACCATTTAAGTTTTCTACAAGTTTATAAGAAATATAAAAAGGGATTAGAACTTACTAAATTAGAAAAAGAGATATTAATACTAAGATTAAGAAAAATAGAAGAAATAGATAAGTTAGCGGAAGGAGATGTTGAGTTGATGGAAGGTTGTGCTTTAAAGAGATTAAGTCTAGATATTAATACAGTAGGGTTTTATGATGAAGCGGAAGAGATGGAAAAAATGATGAATAGTCTTAAAGAAGAAGGAGAAATGCTAGGAGAGAAAAAAGGCATTAAAAAAGGCATTAAACAAGGAATTAAGCAGGGTGCTAATAATGAGAAAAAATCTATCGCTAAATCAATGCTTGCCAAAAATATGGATGTACCATTAATTAGTGAACTAACTGGACTTTCTAAAAAACAAATAACCATGTTAATGTAAAAAGTAAGTATTAAAACTATATCTGTTGAATCAGGATATAGTTCTCCTTTTGAACTGAAAGAAAGTATCTGATAGATTCAATTATTTGTTATAAGCCAACTGTTTACTATAGACATGAATAGTTACAAAATAGCAAATAATTGTTCTTTTCGCTTGACGTTTAAGCTAATTTTTTCTATCATATATTATGTAGATAGGAGATTATTTATGGAGATTAAAAAGATAGTAACAGGGGCATTAGAAGAGAATTGTTATGTATTAAGTAAAGATGGAACATGCTTAATAGTAGATCCTGGTAGTGATAGTAAAAATATTAAAGAATTAGTTGGTGAAGATAAAATTATAGGAGTTTTAGTTACTCATGCTCATTTTGATCATATAGGAGCATTACGTGATTTTTTAAATTCTAATAGAAGATTAAAAATCTTTAAAAAGAGTAATCTTACTGATATGAAAGAAGTTGAAGTTGGAACCTTTAAATTTGTTCCTATAATGACTCCAGGTCATAGTAGTGATTCAGTTACTTTTTACTTTAAAGAAGATAATGCTATGTTTGTAGGAGACTTTATCTTTAGAGATACTGTTGGTAGATGTGACCTTCCTACAGGTAGTAGTGAAGAGATGGATAAATCTATTAAAAAGATTAAAGAATATGATGATTCTATTAATCTTTATCCAGGTCATGGAGATGAAACTACTTTAGGTAGAGAAAAACAGTATAATTTGTATTTTATTGAAAAATAAGGAGTTGTGGTTATGTATATTGATTTAGTGGTATTAGTTGTTTTAATATTAGTAGTAATAATGTATTTTAGAAGATTTTCAAGCTTTGTTTATTTTATAGGAATTGTAGATATCTTCTTAAGAATATTAACATTTATTAAAAATAATATAGGTCTTCCTGACCTTGCAGCGGTTATTGATAATTATATTCCTGAAAGTATATTAGCAATTGTATCAAATTATACAGATGGAATCCTTTATACAATTATCGCTTGGGCCTATATTGTAATAATGGCTATATTCTTATTTTATAATACTAAGTTCTTTATTAAGAAGAAAAAGATATAAGGAGGGATTATATTGAAGAAAAATAATACTTGGATAAAAGTTGTAATTATAATTATTATCTTAGAGTTGGTAGTAGGTGGTATTATCTTTGCTTATAAAAAATTAAATAGTAATGATAATAGTATTTCTACTAATGATAAAGAGACTAAAGCATTATATGAAAAAATTGCTTATAATGATGTAGAATCTTTAGATGTTATGAGCCCTAGAATTATGTTATATTATGGCTATAAAAATATGGATGTTAGTGAATCTATTAACTGTGATGTCGTTAATACTGCTGATGATACTACTGGTTATAGTTGTGAAGGAATAGTTGATTTTATTCCTAGTAAGGATATTGAAAAGTCTATTAAAGATATATATGGACCTGATATAACTATAATACCTACTTCTTTTGAACTTGATGCCAATCATTATGCTTTTTATGATGAGGAGATGGATGGTTATGCAATTTTCACTAAAGATGAAGAAGTTAGTGTAGATCCAGTTAATATGAAATTAAGTGACGCTACTTTAGATGATGATGAAAATATTATTTTAACAGTAGAAGTTTTAGATGGAGTATTTGGAACAGTTAAAGATACTTATAAATTTACATTTACTAAAGATGGTGATAATTATTATCTAACAGGAAAAGAAATAGTTACAAGTAAGGAGGAATAGTTATGTTTGAGAAAATTAAAAATGATATGGTAAAAGCGATGAAGGAACAAGATAAGTTCAAACTTTCTGTTATTAGAATGATTAAGGGTTCTATTGATAAAGAGAGAATCGATAAAAAAATAGAGATAACTGATGAAGTAGTTATAGATGTTCTTGCTAAAGAACTTAAAACTCGTGAAGAATCTAGATTAGAGTTTAGTAAGGCAGGTAGAACTGATTTAGTAGAAGGTTTAGATAAAGAAATCGCTATTATTAAAGAATATCTACCAGAACCATTAACAGATGAAGAAGTAGATAAAATAATTAATGATGCCTTTAAGGAGACAGAAGCATCTTCTATAAAAGATATGGGTAAAGTAATGAAAGTAGTTACTCCTTTAGTTAAAGGTAGATGTGATATGAAAGAAGTATCTAGTAAAATAAAAGCGAAATTAAGTTAAAAAAACTATCCTTTCTACATATTCTATAGAAGAAAGGATGGTTTTTATTATGAAGATTATCGCTCATAAAAGTAATTTGTATAATAATAAAACCTTTATTGAGTCTGTTAATAGCATAGAAGGACTAACAGGTGTTATGTTAGATATAGTTATGACTAAAGATAAGCAGGTGTTAGTGTTTTCCCCTGTTACTACTAATAAGATAACTATTAATACAATACAAAATAATAATTTAAGTGAATTAACTTATTATGATATTTTAACATTAGATGACGCTCTTAATATGTTAAATAACTTTAAAGGGAAAATTATTATTAACTTATTACCTTTGAATGAAGCATTACTTATAGAAGATTATCAGAAGATAGTATCTAATAATTTAAATTATACAGAGGAAGTAAAGAAAGTAACAGATAGATTTCCTAATTTAGATATTTATGTTTGTAGTAGTAGTTATAACCTTTTATATCAAATTATTAGAGTGTTTACTAATAGAAAAAATGGAGTAGTACTAAGTGAAGATAGTGGTAGTTATATAGATGTAGATTTTTATATCTTTATACCTAGTATGTTAAATGAAAAGATAATGGCTGAACAGTTAAGTATAGGTAAAGAAGTAATGGTTAAAATGGAAGATGCTGATGATATATCTATAGTAATAAACTTTTTAGAAAAGAATAGAAAAAATAAAGAAAATTATCAATATATTACAAATCATGCGAAAATATTTTATTATAGTGTAAATAATATATAGGAGGTAGTATGACAAAGGAAGAAGTATTTAAGGAACTAAAAAAATTAGATTTACCTAAAGATAAGTATATAGTAATTAGTGATGCAAGTTTAGTATGTCAAGATATAATAGAAGAAACAGATGATATAGATTTAACTTGTTCTAAAGAGTTTTATGATAAATTAGATTGGCCTACTAGAATAGGGGCATTTGGTAAAGAAGTAAAACATAAAGGTTGTTTTGAGATAAGTTATAACTTATATGAATATCAAGATATAGTTTTAATTAATAGTTATAGATTCTTATCATTAGAAGACTGTTTAGAAATAAAGAAACGATTAAATAGACCTAAAGATAAAAAACTAATAAAAGAATTAGAACTAAAAGTATGTCTTAAAGATAATTATTATTTTGAAAGAAAATTAAGAAAAGAAGGAATTAACTTTATCGCTGGTGTTGATGAAGTAGGAAGAGGTCCTTTAGTAGGACCTGTTGTCGCTGCTTGTGTTGTTTTGCCAGAACATTTTAATTTAGATGGATTAACTGATTCTAAAAAACTTAGTGAAAAGAAAAGAGAGTACTTTTATGATGAGATTATGAGGCAAGCTTTAGGAGTAGGGGTAGGTATTATAAGTGAGAGAAAAATAGATGAAGTTAATATTTATGAAGCGACAAAGATGGCTATGATGGAAGCGATTAATAATTGTTCTTGTAAAGTAGAACATGTTTTAATAGATGCGATGAGACTAGATATAGATATTCCAAGTACTTCTATTATTAAAGGAGATTTAAAAAGTATTACAATATCTGCTGCTTCTGTTATCGCTAAAGTAACAAGAGATAGAATGTTAGATGAGTTAGATTTAAAATACCCTATGTATGACTTTAAGAATAATAAAGGGTATCCTACTAAGAAGCATTTAGATGCTATTAAAAAATATGGTATTTTGGATGAACATAGAAAAAGTTTCGGACCAGTAAGTGAATATTTAGAGTTGACAAAGTAATGATTCTCATGTATAAATTTGTATGAAAGAAGGGATTAGATGTCTAAAAACTTAGTGATAGTGGAAAGTCCTAGTAAAAGTAAAACTATTGAAAAATACTTAGGTAATGATTATAAAGTAGTAGCAAGCCAAGGACATATTAGAGATTTAGCAACTACAGGACATTTAGGTCTTGGTGTTGATGTAGAAAATGGTTTTAAACCTAATTATGTACCATTAAAGGGTAAGAAAAAGATAATTACAGAGTTAAAAAAAGATGTTAAAGATGCTAGCCATGTTATACTTGCAACCGACCCTGATCGTGAGGGAGAGGCAATTTCTTGGCATTTGAAAGAAGCTTTAAATATTAAAGATAAAGACTATGATAGAGTGTTATTTCATGAAATAACTAAAGATAAAGTACTTGATGCGATTAAACATCCTACTAAAATAGATGATAACTTAGTTAAGAGTCAAGAGACTAGAAGAATACTTGATAGAATAATTGGTTTTAGATTATCTAAGTTATTACAATCTAAAATAAAAGCGAAGAGTGCAGGACGTGTACAAAGTGTTGCCTTAAAACTTATTGTTGATAGAGAGCGTGAAATAGAAGCTTTTGTGCCAGAAGAGTACTTTACAATAACTGCTATCATCGAAGATACAGAAGCGAATCTTTTTAAATATAAAGATGAAGATATTAAACTTCATAATGAAGTTGATGCTAATAAGGTATTAAAGTCTTTAGGAGATGATTATAACTTAAGTAGTATAGAAAAAAAGAAAAGAAAAAAAGCTAGTCGTGCTCCTTTTATAACTTCAACTCTACAGCAAGAAGCATCTACTAAGTTAGGCTTTACTGCTAAAAAGACTATGTCTATCGCTCAGAAATTATATGAAGGAATTGACTTAGGAGATGAAACAGTTGGTCTTATTACTTATATGAGAACTGACTCTATTAGACTTTCTGATGAATTTGTAGTTAGTGCATTTCATTATATAGAAGAGAACTTTGGTAAAAAGTATATTGGTTATACTAAACATGCTAAGAAAACAGATAATGTCCAAGATGCTCATGAAGGAATTAGACCTACTAGTATTTTAAGAGAGCCTTTAAAAGTAAAACAATATTTATCTAATGATGAGTTTAAACTATATAGTCTAATATATAAAAGAGCCCTAGCATCTCTTATGGCTGATGCTATTATGGATCAAACAACATTGATATTTAATAATAATGATTATAAGTTTAAAGCGACTGGTAGTATCTTAAACTTTGATGGTTATTTAAAAGTATATAGTGATTATGAGAAAAATGAAGATAAAATTATTCCTGAACTTATAGAAGGAAATAATTATAAAGCAAGTGAAATACTTTCTGAACAACACTTTACTAAACCACCTGCAAGATATACAGAAGCTAAGCTTATTAAAGAAATGGAAGATTTAGGAATAGGACGTCCTTCTACTTATGCTAAAACTATTGATACTATAAAGATGCGTGGTTATGTGAAAGTAGAAGAGAAAAAGTTTGTACCAACAGAAATAGGAATAGAGACAACTGATAAACTACAAGAGTTCTTTAGTGATATAATAAACGTAGAATATACTAAAAATATGGAAGAAGAACTTGATAAAATCGCTGATGGTAACTTGGTTTGGAATGAAGTATTAAAAGAGTTTTATGATGTTTTTGAACCACGTGTTAAGAAAGCTTTTAGTGATATGGAGAAGAAAGAAGCGGAAGAGACAGGGGAGATATGTCCAGAGTGCGGTAGTCCTTTAGTTAAAAGAACTGGTCGTTATGGAGAATTTGTCGCTTGTTCTAACTATCCAGAATGTAAATACATAAAAAAGGAAGAGAAACAAGTGGTTGAAGTATGCAATTGTCTTAAATGTGATGGTAAAATACTAGAAAGAAAAACAAGACGTGGTAAAATATTCTATGGTTGTAGTAACTTTCCTAAATGTAAAGAAGCTTATTGGGATAAGCCTACTGGAGAAAAATGTCCAAACTGTGGGGAAATGTTGATAGAAAAAGATAATAAAATAAAATGCAGTAAATGTGATTATGAGAAAGCCTAAAAGGGCTTTTTTTCTAACCTTTTTTGATATATAATTAATTAAGGTGATAAAAGATATGGAATCTAGAGTAACGTATCAAAAAAAGAAAAAAAGAAAGAAAAAATTAAGATTTAGAAAATGGGTAATAGTAGTTTTTTTAATATTCTTTCTATCTATATTTTTATTATCTGCAAGTAAAGTATTTAATTGGTTTAATGATAATAATAAAGTAGATAATATTACAGAAGATATTTTAGAAAATGTAAAAGTTAAAGAAAAAAAAGATAATGAAAATACTGAGAATATTAATCCTCCTGAAGATAAGTGGAATGATTATTGGGACTATATAAAGATGAATTTACTAGAAATAGATTTTAATCAATTATTAAAAAGAAACTCTGATACAGTAGGATGGATTCAAGTAAAAGGAACAAACATTAATTATCCTATAGTCCAAACTACTGATAATAGTTTTTATTTAAATCACGCTTTTGATAAAACTAAAAATGAAGCAGGATGGGTTTTTATGGACTATCGAAATGATGCGGTTAATTTTAATCAAAATACTATTCTTTATGCCCATAGTAGATTGACAGGATCTATGTTTGGAAGTTTAAAAAATATACTTAATAGTTCTTGGTATACCAATAAAGATAATCATATCATAAGGCTTTCAACACCTACAGAAAATACAATGTGGCAAGTATTTAGTGTTTATACTATACCTAAAGAAAGTTATTATATTACGCCTAATTTTAATAGCAATGAAGCCTATCAAGAATTTCTAAATACAATGAAAAGCAGAAGTGAAGTAGAGTTTTCTGCAGAAGTTAATACAAATGATAAAATATTAACTCTATCGACATGTAAAGATAATTTTGGAAATAGAGTAGTTATGCATGCTAAGTTAATAAAAAAAGAGTTAAGATAAGGTTATAGATTTTATTTTTTGTATATAATATTAATGTACTTGATATAGAAATTTGACATCTTAAGATATTTAGTATATAATTAATATCAAGTAAATGTTCTCGCTTGTGGTTGGTGCGAGTAATAAATCATACCATTTTGTCAAATGTTCTCGCTTGTGGTTGGTGCGAGTAATAAATCATACCATATCGTAAATTAAAATTCCTTATTCTATAATGAATAGGGAATTTTTGTTTATAAGAAAGTTATAGATTTTAAAAAATCGAATTTATGTATTGACGAACGTATATTTAATATAGTACACTTAAGTTACAAATATTAAGCAGAGGTGTTCGTCATATGAAAATTAGAGAAGGATATGTTTACCATATTAAGAAAGAATATTTTAAAGTTGTTAGAGATGAAAAACTAATGAAAAATCACGAAGGTAATTTTACACGACCAAATTATTTTTGTATAAAACTAGATAATAGTGAAATATTATGGTTTGTTTCTATGAGTAGTAAAATAGATAAATATGAGGAAATAATAGAAAAAAAGATAGAAAAATATAAAAAATGTGACACTATTGTAATTGGTAATTATAGAGGTAGAAAACATGCATTTTTAATCCAAAATATGTTTCCTATAATTGCTAAATTTATAGATCATATTGATACAGTTAAAGGTAAAGCGTTACAAGTACCATCCGAAACAAGACGCATAATACTAGAAAAAGTAAATAAAATATTTAAGTTAAAGAAAAAGGGTGTAAATTTGATTTTCCCTGATGTTGATAATATTAAAGGAATATTATTGAAAGAACTAAAAAAAGAAGAAAATTAATATTGATATTGTTTACATAAAAGGAAAAATTTTATTTTTTTGTAGATTGACTTAACTCTAAATATTTAGTATGATAATTATGAAGATAGGGAACCTATCTAATATATTCAAAAAGAGGAGGAAATATGAAAAACTTAAAAACAATTTTATCTATGATTATTGTTGGATGTTGTGCCTTTATTCCAATGATGAGCGTAGAAGCCATTTCACCAGCTGATATAGAATATCCTGGTAGTAATGTAACATCAGAAAATAGGGATGGTATTTACTATTTAACATTAACAGGAGATGCTGATGAAGATTTAATAGTTAGTGCTGGAGAAACTGTTGTACTTGATCTTAATGGTCACACTATGATTAACTTTACTGATGCTGTTGAAACTATTAAAGTACTAGAAGGTGGTTCTTTAACTATTGTTGATAATAGTGTAGAAGGTACAGGTACTATAAGTCAAAAGGAAACATCAACATATGGTCCTATTACTAATTATGGTACTTTAATAATTGAAAGTGGTAATTTTACAACACCATTAGATTTCTATGTAGTTAGAAATGAAGGTGCTAACCTTACTATTAATGGTGGTAACTTTACAACTGGTTCAACAAAAACATCATTAATTGGTAATATTAAGTATAATGAATTAAGTGCAGATTTACCAACTATGACAATCAATGGAGGTACTTTTGAAGCAGTACAAGATGTTATTAGAAATAAAGAAAATACTGCTGTTACAATTATAGGTGGTACTTTCACTAGTCAAAGTGCTTTTGCTTTAGATAACTTAGGGTCTGCTACTGTAACGGGTGGAACGTTTACATCAGTAGAAAATTCTGCTATTAGGCATCAAATTGATAGTACTAATCCAGATTTTAGTAGTTTTAATATTACCAATGCAACATTAAACTCTGCTGCTGATAAAGGTGATTATGCAATTTATGATAAGGCAGTTAATGAGGATGTAACTGATGATTATAATATTACAACTGATGCTGATGGTAATTTAGTTCTTGAAGAATTAACACCAGTAACTGATGTTACAGAAGAAACAGAAGAAGTTAGTAATGAAGAAAACCCAAATACAAGTGATGGAATCTTACTATTCTTAGGTTTAACAGTTGTAGGTTTTGCAGGTGTAGCATTAACTTACAGAAGACTTCATAATTAAATGTAAAAGTACTAGTTAAATTTATTAATTAGTACTTTTTTGATGTTTACTTTTTTTCGATTATTTGTTATCCTTATAATAGGAAGGAGGAAGAAGTGATGAAGAATTTAAAGAAAGGATTATCTATCCTAACATTTGCATTTGTTATGTTAATTTCACTAAGTGTTGTTAATGTTAATGCTGCTGAAATTAAACTAGAAGATAAGCTTACTGAACTTAAGGGTGGAACAGCTTTAACAATTACAAAAGATGATACTCTAACATTTGCTGGTGAAACTTGGATTGGAGAAAATGGTCGTATTAGTTTAGTTAGTGGTGATGTAACATTAAAATATGAAAATAATGTAGTTAATATTACAACTAATAATACTGTATCTGTTGTTAATGGTGGTAAACAATTCATTATGCAAATTGATACTGGTAGTGGTATTTTACCAGTAAAACTAACTAATAGTGAAAACTCTACTTTAAATGTTGAAGGAACTCTTGCTATTCCAGCAGGTTCTAAAGGTGTTTTAATTAATGAAGGTACTGTTAATGTTTATGGTAATTTAGAAATTAGAAGTAGTGGAACATATACATCTACTGGTACTACGAAAGTTTATGGTAATGTTGCTGTTTTAGCAGGTGCTAACACTAGTGGCAATATTGGAAATTCTATCTTTACATTATATGAAAAAGGAAATATCTATTCTGAAAAAGAAGATATATCTCTTAATGTTGCAAATGGTTTAGGAGATGCTTATGAAATCGTAAGTAATAATAAGCATTATGTTGGTAATACAACTACACCTAATGAAACTGACTGTGAATATGGTTACACATTACAAGCTAAAGAAGTAGAAGAAGTTCCTGTTGTACCTGGTGAAGATGAAACAACCCAAAATAATCCTACAGAAGAAGTTAAAAACGAAGAAGTTAATCCAGAAACTAGTGATGGAATCTTATTATTCTTAGGTTTAACAGTTGTAGGTTTTGCAGGTACAGCTTTAGCTTACAGAAGACTTCATAATTAATAAGAATTTAAGGCATTGCTTAGGCAGTGCTCTTTTTTTCTTTTCTAACAAAATTGTAAGGAAATAATCATTGATATTATGTTATCATTTAGTTGGTGATAGATAATGAGACAAAAAAATAGAGATATAGTATTTTTAATATTAGGTATTACTTTAACAATTCTTTTCTTTACAGTAGTAATACCAGTACTTGCCATTATTGGATTAATTAAAGTGATTTCTATGATTAGACACTTTAAAACTCATCATAAATTTGTTAAAATAAATCCATAAGGTGATGAATTTATGGAATATTTAGATTATTATGATGAAGATGGTAATTACTTAGGTTATAAAACAAGAGATGAAGTTCATAAAGAAGGACTATGGCATAATACTATTCATTGTTGGTTATATGAGATGGATGGTAGTGTTTACTTTCAAATAAGAAGTAGTAGTCATAAATTTTATACGACAGCATCAGGACATGTTTTAAAAGGTGAGACTATTGAAGAGGCTTTTAGAAGGGAAATAAATGAGGAGATTGGTCTTGATATAGATAGTAGTGATGCAACACTTGTAGATATTGTTCCTTGGCGTATGAATAAAATGAAAAATGGTACTCTTATTAAAGATAGAGCGAAAGCGAATGTTTACATTGATTTATTTGAAGGAGATTTAGATAGTTTTAAATTTGATCCTAATGAAGTGTTAGGTGTTGTTAAAGTAAAGGCAAAAGATGCTTTAAATCTCTTTAAAAATGATAAAGGAGAAATAGAAGCTGAAATAATTACTACTAAAGATAATAAAAATGTAAAGGAGAGTAAACTAGTTAGTATAGATGATTTCTTAGTTCAAAAACACGAGAATGCCTACGATAAGTATAAAGATGTGTTAAGTAAAGTAATAGAAATTACTAAATAAGTAGTAATTTCTATTTATTTTTGGTACAATACTTTCTAAGATAGGAGATAGATAAAATTGAAAGATGCTTATACTAAAAGTAGTAAGGATATTTTAGAAGAGTTAAGTAGTAAAAAAGATGGATTAAATGAAAAAGAAGTAACTAAAAGAATAGAAAAATATGGTTATAATGAAATAGAAGCTAAGAAGCCTAAAACTATATTAGAAATGGTTATAGATGGGCTTAAAGATAAGATGATTTTAATACTTTTACTTGCATCAATTCTTTCCTTTATACTAGGAGAATTAGCAGAAGGGCTAGTTATATTAATAATTATCTTTATAAATTCTTTAATTAGTATAATTCAAGAGAAGAAAGCAATGAATGCTATTATTGCTTTAAGAAATATGAATGCTCCTCATACTACAGTTATAAGAGGTGGTAAGAAGACAAATATTTTAACTAAAGAAGTAGTTCTTGGAGATATTGTTTATCTAGAAGATGGTAATATTGTACCTGCAGATATTAGATTAATAGAAGAGAATGGTTTAAAAGTAGATGAATCATCTCTTACAGGAGAAAGTGTTTCTGTAGAAAAAGATGCTAGTTTAATATTAGATAAGAATACACCTTTAGCAGATAGAGTTAATATGGTTTACTCATCAACTATTATTTCTTATGGTACTGCTATTGGAGTTGTAGTTGGAACAGCTACTAATACAGAAGTAGGTTCTATTGCTACCATGTTAGAAGATACTGATAGTCTAGATACACCACTTAAAAGAAAACTTAATAAAGTAGGAGAAGTCTTAAGTATTATTGGTATTTTAGTCGCTATCCTTATATTTATAATAGGACTACTATATGATAAAGACTTTATCTCTTTATTAATGGTTTCTATATCTTTAGCAATCTCTGTAATACCAGAAGGATTACCTGCTACGGCAACTATTGTTATGGCTTTAGGTGTATCTCGTATGGCTAAGAAAAATGCTTTAGTAAAGAAACTTCCTGCTGTTGAAGCTTTAGGTAGTGCTACTGTTATTTGTTCTGATAAGACTGGTACTCTTACTTTAAATAAAATGACAGTTGTAAAAAGTACTTTATATAGTGATATTATTAATAAAAATGATGAGAATACTTTTAGTGATGATTTAATAAAGTGTTCTCTCATCTGTAATAATGCTTATATTGATAAAGATAAAGTAATAGGAGACCCTACAGAAGGATGCTTATTAACTTATGCTAAAAATAATGGTTATGATATTAAAGATATAAAAAGTAATAAAGTTTTATATGAACAAGCCTTTGATTCTGTTAGAAAAAGAATGAGTGCTGTCATTAAAGATAAAAAGGGATATTTAGTTTATTGTAAAGGTGCTCCTGAAGAGTTAATAGATGTATGTAGTTATGCTAGCATTAAAGGCAAGTTAGTTAAACTTACTAGTGAAGATAAGGATAAAATTAAAGATTATTGTGTCACTATGTCTAGTAAAGGCTTAAGACTATTAGGCTTTGCTATGAAAAATATTGATACTCTTCCTAAAGAAGGGGATATGATAGAAGAAGATTTAACTTTCATTGGTATTATGGGAATAATAGACCCTCCACGTGAAGAAGTTAAACATGCTATTAAGACTTGTCATGAAGCAGGTATTAGAGTAATTATGATTACAGGAGATCATAAATTAACTGCTAAAGCAATTGCTAAAGATCTTGGTATCTATAAAAAAGGTGATTTAGTAGTAGATGGTGAAACTTTAAGTAAAATGAGTGATTTAAAACTTCGAAATACAATTAAAGATATTTCTGTCTTTGCAAGAGTTACACCACAAGATAAACTTAGAATTGTTAATGCCTTAAAGAAAAATAAAGAAATAGTTGCAATGACAGGGGATGGTGTTAATGATGCTCCTGCCTTAAAGAAAGCTGATATTGGTGTTGCAATGGGTATCACTGGTACTGATGTTGCAAAAGATGCCGCTGCTATGATTTTATTAGATGATAACTTTACAACTATTGAAGTAGCAGTTAAAGAAGGTAGAAGAGTATATCGTAATATTCAAAAAGTAATACAATATTTACTTGCAGGTAATATTGCAGAAGTATTAACTATATTTGTATCTATGTTATTTAACTTACCTAGTCCTTTACTTGCAGTTCATATTTTATTTATCAACCTTGTAACTGATACTCTTCCATCTCTTGCTCTTGGAGTAGATCCAGCAAGTCCTAATGTTATGAAACATAAACCAGTTAAAGAGGGTAGTTTATTTGAAAAAGGTCTTGTCTTTAGAATAGGTTTCTATGGAGTATTCCTTGCAATTATTACTTTAGTCGCTTACTTTATCGGATCAAATGATAGTTATGATGTCGGTATGACTATGGCCTTTACTGTTTTATGCCTATCACAGATATTCCATTCTCTAAATCAAAGTTCAAGTATAACATCTCTATTTAGTAAAGGCTATCCACGAAATAAGATGTTATTCCTTTCTATGGTGGGATCAATTTTCTTCCTTATGATTGTTTTATTTGTAACACCTATAAGAGAATTCTTCTCACTTAGTGTATTAAGTGGAAATGAATGGTTAATAGTTATATTACTATCCTTATCACCAATTCTTATAGTAGAAATATTTAAAGCGATAAAAAGACATTTAGGAATGGATAGTTAGTATGGTAGTAAATAAGAAGAGGATAGTTTTAAGTAATAAAATCTATCCTCTATTTGCAGGACTTTCAAGTGACCTTATCTTCTTTCTTGCTATTAACACTTTATTTTTAACTGAAGTAAAACATTTAAGTGCTTTAGAAATTAGTTCCTTTACAACAATTAGTTTGTTAGTAATGATTATATTAAATCCTCTAGTTATAAAAATAATTAATAAAATAGGAGCTTTAAACTCTGTAAAATTAGGGGTAATTTTTCTATTCTTAGGAGCCTTCTTAATAACTTTTGGTGTAAATTATATAACTATTTTATTAGGATATATATTCTATGAAGCATTTTATTATTTTAAAAAAATGGATACAGTTTTATTAAGAAAGAATTTATTATTTTTACACGAAGAAGAAAAACAATTAGAAATAGAGAGTTATCATTCTTTAATTTATGCTGTAGTTACAATGTTTACAACTTTTGTATCAGGACTTCTTTTTAATTTAAATAATTATTTACCTATGATATGTTGTTTAATCTTTTGTTTTATAAATATTATTTTAGTTAATTTTCTATATGAAGTAAAAACTCCTAATAGAGTAATAAAAAATAGTAAAAGAAAAATTAAAACAACACATTTAGTATTTTTAATCTTACTTTTATTTTCAATTACTTATGCTATTATTGATTTAGGACAAAATAATGCTCAGTTATTTATTCAGTATAATTTAGGAAGTTTTCTTTCTATTAATGATGTAGCGATATACTTATCTATAATTATTAGTGCTTCTAGAATTACAAGAGTAATTGTTAACTATTCTTTTATAAATATTTATAATAAATATGAAAATAGAGTTTTATCTATTATAGGTTATGCTTTAATATTATCATTTTCTTTAATAATACTAGGTAGTTTTATAACTCCTAAAATAGTTGGAATTGTTTTAATGAGTATAGGTTTCTGTATGTTTTTAGGAATTAAAGATCCTTTTGAAAATTATATTAAAGACTTATTACTTAATAATACTAATCCAGTAGATCATGAAGTAGTAATAAATAAATTAAATTATGTAAGAAAAATAGGAAGGCTAGTAGTTAGTAGTTTAATTACGTTAATACTTTTAAAAGATTCTCTTTTCTATGTAATGGTATTCTTATTAGGACTTTCTTGTTTTAGCTTAGTAATAGTCTATGAGATATATAAAATATTAAAGAAAAAGAAATATGCTTAAAATATCTTGAAATATAGATATTTTTTTCTTTGTTCGTATTTATACACAAAAATCGAAAATGTTGTGCATAAATACGAATATAGTCTTTACCTAAATAGAATATGATGATACAATAATGATGTAGGTGGGATATTATGAAAAAGAAAGAAGAAATTTTAAATATTGCTAGTAAAAATGGTGGTTATATTACAACGAAAGAGTTGACTAAATATAATATAAACAGTCGTTTTTTAACATCTTTAGTAAAGGAAAAAAAGTTAAGTAGAGCATCTAGAGGTTACTATATTTTACCCAATACTTTTTCAGATGATTTCTATATTATTCTTTCAAAATGTAAGAAAGCAGTGTTTTCAGATGCTACTGCACTTTATTTTCATAATCTTTCTGATAGAACTCCTTTGATTTATGATATTACTTTACCTTATGGATATGGTAATTGTTATAAAGATATGCCTAATGTTTGTCTTCATTATGTAAAAAAAGAAAACATTGATTTAGGTATGATAGAAATTGAATCTCCTTTTGGAATGAAAATAAAAACATATGATATGGAAAGAACAATTTGTGATATTATTAAAAATAAGAATAAAATGGATATTGAAATTTTTGTTAAAGCTTTAAAAGAATATTCAAGATTAAAAAATAAAGATCTTAATAAATTAATGAGATATGCGAAAAAATTAAATGTAGATAATAAAGTAAGAGAATATATGGAGGTGTTGTTATAATTAATCAAGACAAATTAAAAAGTTTAGTTTCTAAGAAAGCATTAGGAAATACATATAAATCACAAATATACTTTCAATTGTTTTATTTTGAAAGACTATTAGAAAGAATTTCTAAAAGTAAATATAAAAACTACATTATATTAAAAGGCGGCTTAGTTTTAACATCAATTATTGGAAGCGATGATAGAACTACTAAAGATATGGATGCTACTATTAAAGGATTACCTTTAAATAAAGATGCAATATCAAAAATATTTAATGAAATATTTAGTATTAATTTAGATGATGGTGTCTCATTTGAACTTATTAGTATTAAAGATATTAGACTAGAAGATAAGTATGGTGGTTTTAGGTTAAATATCTTATCAAAGCTAGGTAATAATAAAACTTATATTACAGTAGAATTAACTACTGGTGATGAAATAACTCCTAGAGAAATAAAATTTAGTTATAATTCGATTTTTGAAGATAAAAAAATATCTATTATGGCATATAACATTGAAACTATACTAGCTGAAAAATTTCACTCTATTGTATCAAGAGGTGTTTTAAATACAAGATTGAAAGATTTTTATGATGTATATGTATTATTTAATTTTAAAGAAGATATTATAGATAAAAAAATGTTGGTAAAAGCAATTGAGAATACATTTAAAAAGAGAAATACTTTAATAGATAAAGATGAATTTGTTAATCTTATAGACGATTTATATAATAATGATTCTCTTAAAAAACTATGGAGTGAATATCAAAATAAAAATACATATGCTAAAGGTATAAGTTTTGAAGATACAATAGATTCTGTTAAAATAATAGTTAATATACTAAAAGAAACATTAATTGTTGCCTAAAAAATAGTGATAAGAAATATATGTTTTATTAAATGTCGCAAAGGAACACAAAAAATGGAAAAAATGAGAATAAAAGCAACAAAAGTTATTTATGTAAAATAAATTAAATAATATTTTTATATAATAATATTATTAACTTTCAATTATTTGAATAAAAATTCAAGAGTTATTGACACTAAAACGGCAAAAAAAGTCAAATTGGTGTCGATAACTTATCTTTTTTATGATAAAATTTAGTAAAAGGAGAAGAAAAATATGGAACAAATATATAAAAGGGAAACTTATTTAAAAAAAGTTAGAGGATTTTATAATGATAATGAAACTATAAAAGTAATTACTGGTATTAGAAGATGTGGTAAATCTTTTCTATTAAAATCTATAATTGAAGAATTAAAAGATAATGGTGTATTAGACAAAGATATAATCTATATTAGATTAGATGTTCCACCATTTAATACTATAAAGGAATCTAAAGAATTAGAAGACTTAATAAAAAATTCTTTAAAAGATGATGATTTCAAATATTTATTTATTGATGAAGTACAAAATGTAGAAGGATTTGAAGAAGTAATTGACGGATATAGAGCTTTAGGAAATATGTCAATATTTATAACTGGTTCAAACTCTTATCTTTTATCAGGCGAGCTTGTAACAAAACTAACAGGTAGAAAAATAGAGATAGAAATGCTACCACTTAATTTTTATGAATATATAGAAATGAAAAAAATGTTTAATAAAGAAATAAACACTAATATATATTTAGAATTTGAAAATTATGTTAGAAACGGAGGATTTCCTGGTTCTATTAAATATGATCATGAGGAAGATAGAAAAAGATATACTGAAAATGTCTTAGATGATATCTTTAATAAAGATATTAAAGTTAATGAAAAAATAAAAAGTACAGATACTTTTA
>CASEWH010000036.1 GCA_949291575.1 uncultured bacterium | reverse complement strand
TTTAATAAACTTATCATACCCCTTAATTATTCTTTCTAAGTTTGCAAAAGGCTTTTCTTTCTCATCTGATATTAATACTACAACATCTTTATCTTCTAAATTATTTAAATCCCCTATTACTCTTCTATCAATAGTTAAATAATTATTCTTTATGGCATAGTTAATAGTATTTTGTAAAGAATGTCCCATAATAACAATCTTTCTATGAGTCTTACTAACTTCATCAAATATCTCTTGTATTCTATAGAAATGAGCAGGAAAAACAGTTGCAATTATTCTCCCACTATTTCTTGCTAATACATTTCTAATAAAGTCACTTACTCTATTATTAGGACTAGTATAACCTCCTCTTTCAGCATACATAGATTCTGCTAAAAGACAAAGTACTCCTTGTTTACCAACATAAGCAAGTTTACCTATATCTGTTTTATATAAACCTGTTTCAGTATGATCAAAAGTAAAATCTCCTGTATAAACAATCGCACCATCTTTAGTATATAAAACATAACATAACGAATCTGGAATAGAATGAGTCATAGAAATAGGAAAAATACTTTCTCTACCAAATTCTAATTTATGATGAGGTTTAACTTCTATCAAATGACTCTTCTTAATCTCTTGTTCTGTTAAATCTTGTTTTAATATTTCAAGTGTCAATTTCGCTCCATAAATATTAACTTCAGGAATCTGTTTTAATATATCAGGAACCGCTCCCATATTACCTTCATGACCGTGACTTAAAAAGATACCTTTTATTCTTTTTCTGTTTTTTATTAAATAATCAAAGTTAGGAATAATATAATCTATTCCCAGATTTTTTTCATTATCAAATTTACTTCCAGCATCAAATACATAGATGTTTTTATCTACTTCAACAACATACATATTTTTACCATTTTCGTTTAGTCCACCTAAACTAAATATTTTTATTTTACTCATAAATTCTCCTTTCTTTTATATAGAAACAAAACTTTACTAATTATACACTATTTTTCTAACTTTTTCAAATACTTTCTACTAAGTCTTACTAACTGTCTATCTTTTCTTACTAATAACATTTCTTCTTCTTTGGCAATACCTTTATTAAGTTTTTCTTCTAAAACCAAATCATAATGTAGCATTATATTTTTAATGTAATCGTTATAAGTTTTACAGAAATTCTTAAATGCAAAAGTATTAACATTATAATCATCTATACAGAGCTTATAATCTTTTAATAAATTTAAATAACTCTCATAACTAACATAAAAACCTCTAATTTCTGAAAGCTCTTTACTACACTTTTCTAAAGTAATATTATCTTTTTTATTATAAGCATCTTCTACTATAAACATAAGTGTTTCAAGAACAGTAAAAACAGCATTATTTGTATCTACTAAAACATCTAATCTTTCTGACACTTCTGGATCTTCTAAAAATTTATTATTAAAAATCAAATTAGAAAGAACAAAAGTTACTATCTCTAAGCTTATTTCTTCTCCTTGTTCCTCTAAATCATGAATCTCATATATTAAATCATTATAAGTATAAAACTCTTCTGTTTCCATAATTATATAGCAAGCTTCTCTAAAGCATTTTTAGCAGCTAGTTGCTCTGCTTCTTTTTTACTGCTTCCTACTCCTTCTCCATAGATAATACCATCTACTCTTACTTGCATTTTAAAGGTTTTATCATGAGGAGGACCTGATTCAGAAATTAGTTCATAATAAAGACTCTTTTTAGTGGTTTGAACTGCCTCTTGTAAAGCAGATTTATAATCTGAGAAAAATGTTACATTAGGATTAGTAACATAAGGAACAATAATATCTAAAATAACTCTTCTAACAGTAGAGTATCCTAGATCTAAGTAAATAGCACCCATAAGTGATTCAAAGATATCAGCAACTATAGCTTTCTTTAGTTTACCTCCATGTAACTCTTCTCCATGCCCTACTTTTATATAGTTATTAAGTCCTAAACCTAAAGAATATTCATATAAAGCATTCTCACATACATAACTTGCTCTTACTTTAGTCATAGTACCTTCATTTTCATCATGATTACGATATAAGTAATCAGCCATGACTAAATCAACAACAGCATCTCCTAAAAACTCTAATCTCTCATAATCTTTTTTCGCTCTATGTTCATTAGCATAAGATGAGTGAGAAAATGCTACTTCATAAAGTTTTAAATTTTTAGGAGTTATATTTAATTTTTTAAATAATTCATCCATTAATTATCACTTCTTTCCAAATATCTTCTTTAAAGCCAGTTAAAACAATATTATCTCCTACTAAAATAGGTCTTTTAACAAGCATACCATCAGTAGATAGTAATTCTAATTTCTCATCTAAAGTCATATTAGGTAATTTATCTTTTAAATGTAGTTCTTTATATAAATTACCACTAGTATTAAAAAAAGTTTTAACATCTTTACCACTAACTTCAAGAAATTTCTTTAATTCTTCTTTAGTAGGATTATCAGTAACTATATTTCTATCAACATATTTAATATTATTATCATCTAAAAACTTTTTAGCTTTCCTACAAGTACTACATCTTGGATATTCAATAAATAAATACATAATGGTCCGGTCCCTCTTTCCATAATTATTATACTAAAAGTTAAAGAAAAAGAAAAGAAGTATTAAAAAAACACATAACTATATGCGCTTCTTATAATCAGGATCATTATTTTGCTTTATTTTTTCTAAGCCATCTTTCAAAATATATAATTTAATTAGAATAATTACTCTTATATAGTCTTTATCTTTTAACATTGAAGCAATTCCTCCAATTCTAGAAAGATTTTTTAAACTTTTTATATAATCAAAAACTTCGTTATATGTACTAGTAATCATTATTTTCTTGTGAACATCTTTTTCTGATATAAATTTATTTATATAATCTTGTTGAACTGCACTTCTCAATTCTCCCATATGATCTTTAATTATTATCATTTCTTCAATCATATTAATTTCATCACTAGTCTTTGAAAAAAGTTGTCCCTCATCAAAATTTATTTTTAAATTTATATATTCTTCAACTATTTCATCATCATCTGTTTTTTCTACTCTATCTTTTAAATTATTAATTTTATCTTGTAAATAAAATGCCCGAGATATAAGCATAGCGATTTCATCATCAATAGAATTAAAATAACTCTTAACCATACCATCAAAATTTTCTAAATGTTGATGGTGCCAGTCAAGAATCTTATTATATGTATTTTTCATTGTTACATCTATCTCTACTCTTGCTATATCATATCCAGCATAATATTTATATTTTTCAGTTATCTCTTCTATTTTTCTTAAAAATATATTTTCAAGACTATATTTTTCTTTTATTTTTAATAATTGTTCATAAAAATCATCAAAACTACAGTTATAATTTATTGTTTCAGTCACTTTATCCTTATTAATACCATTCTTCTCATAAAATTCTTTTTCAAAGTCTTTATACAATATCATTATTTTAGTAAGTGCACTTTGATAATTACTATCAACTTCTCCAACTGTATTGTACAATTTTGCTCCAAAAACTCTAATAATTTCATTCATATAAAAAACATAATTTGGAAAGAGTTGTCCATATTTTTTAAATTGATATTTCTTCAACACCTCTATTTTTTCCATCTTATAGTTAAAAACTACATCTATATTCTCTTGATAATCACTTCTATCTTTATTATTTAGTAATGTTTCATATGCTAAATTAATATTTTTTAGTTTTTCTTCAGCTTTTATTCTTTCTTTATCATCTTTAAAATTATCTGGATGATATTGCTTCGCTAATTTACGATAAACTATTTTAAGTTCTTTTAAAGTATAACTACTACTAATATTTAAAATTTCTAAGGCCTCATAAACTGTCATAGATAATCCCCCTTTTCAGATTGATTCATATTATATAACAAAATCCTATAGATTGTCAAAATTACCACAAAAAAAACAGAAGATTACTAATCTCCTATTCTTATTAATTATTATACCTAACTATTACTCCAAATTAAGCTTATTTTTAAGAATATAATTAGTTATTGGTGTAATTATCGCTGTAATAATAATTACAAGCCCTATCAATATTCCAAATAAGATATTAACTGATGATATAACAGTTATTTCACTATCTAGGCTACTTACAAAGTCTGGACTAATCACACCTATAAAAGTAAGAGAGAAAGTAAAGTACATCTCATAGATAATATAAAGAACTATATAAGCAAGAAAACTAAAGCCTAATTTATTATTATTTTTTAATTGTCCTAATGCTATAGATAAATAACATACAGCAAGACCTGATATATATGCTACTATCAGAAGAACTGTTATTAGTATTAACATAACTACTGCATCACCTGGTATATCTTTAAAGAAGTTAGCAAAAGAATTTGCAAAAGTTGTCCACTCCCCATTACCTATTACTAATATTAAAATAGATATAAACATAACAGCAAGACTTGATATCATAGTAGTTACACTTGTTATAAATTTAGATGTAATAATAGTGCTTTTCTTAACTGGTAAAGTATTAGTTAAATAGCCTCTTTCAGTTGCAAAGTCTAAATAGAAATCTCTAATACTTAAGAAAAATGTTCCTATTACTAATACCATTAATATAACAACATAACTTAATATCATTAATCCATTTAAAGTAGAAAATAAATTAGATGTATCACTTAGATTATTAAGGATAACTGTTAATATAGTAATAACAATTGTGATTAAATAGATTGGTAGTAAAGTCTTATAAAGATTCTTAAAATCATATTTTAATAATTTACCTAACATTTAAATTCCTCCCTAAATAAATCATTAATAGACATATTAGTTTCTTTTCTAATCTCATCTGTACTACCACTTCTTACGACTTTACCATTCTTTAAGAATATTACTTCATCTAAGACTTTCTCTAAATCACTAATTAAATGTGTTGAAATAAGTAGTGAAGCATCATCATTGAAATTAGTTAATATTGTATTAATGATATAATCTCTTGCCGCAGGATCAATCCCTCCAATAGGTTCATCTAAGATATATAGTTTAGCCTTTCTACTCATAACAAGTATTAATTGTACTTTTTCTTTAGTACCTTTAGACATTGTCTTAAGTTTCTGATTTAAATCAAGTCCTAACTTACCTATTAACTCCTTCGCTTTGTCTATTCTAAAGTCTTCATAAAAATCTTTAAAATAGTTAAGTAACTCTAGTACTGTCATATTATTATTTAGATAGTTCTTATCAGGCAAGTAAGAGATTAACTTCTTAGTTTCAACTCCAAGGTCTAGCCCTTCTACTTTAATAGTACCAGAGTCTTCTTTTAATAAGTCATTTATTAACTTAATAAGAGTTGTCTTACCACTACCATTAGGTCCTAAAAGTCCTACGATTTTACCTTTAGTAATGTTAAAGGTAACATCATCTAATACTCTATTATTACCATAACTTTTACTTACATGACTAACTTCTAATAAAGCCATTAAATTTCACTCTCCTTTAGTATTTTCTTAATATCGGTATCACTATATCCCAAAGATTTTAAATTATTAATAAAATCTTGATATAGACTCTTTGCAAGTAATCTTTTCTCTTTTAAGATAAACTCTCTATTATCAGTAACATATTTACCACTAGTTCTAACTGTATAGATAAATCCCTCTTCTTCTAATCCTTGTAAAGCTTTCTGCATTGTATTAGGATTTACTTGATATTTAAGGGCAAAGTCACGAACAGAAGGTATTTTACTGCTAGGTAATAACTCTCCTTTAAATATCTCTTTCTTAATTATTTCTTCTAGTTGTAAATAGATAGGTTTATCATTATCAAAAACATAACTTATAATTATCACCTCTTTTGTATTACTTAATTAATACAGTTATACAGCAAGTGTATGTTAATGTCAAGTAAAAATACCAAATTAATATTTGATACTAAAATAATATTTTTATTGCATTATTATTGCATTATTATTGCATTATTATTGCAGTATTAGTCAAATTTTTTTATTCGCTTTCTAAACTCTTTAAATAATCTAAAAACTCATGAGGTGGAACTTGCTCAAAATATAACTCTTTTCCTGTAATAGGATGTATAAATCTAATACTCCTAGAATGTAACATTTGACCAAACTCTGTTGTATTTTTATGATTACCATATAAAGGGTCATTACTAACTGGATGTTTAATGTAGTTTAGATGTACTCTTATTTGATGAGTTCTACCTGTTTCTAAGATACACTCTATTAAAGTATTGTTTTTAAATCTTTTTAACACTCTAAAATTAGTTATTGCCTCTTTACTATTATGAGCAGTTACTGCCATCTTTTGTCTATTATTTTCATCTCTTCCAATTGGTGCATCAATAGTACCAGTCTCATGCATAATTAGGCCATCAACTATGGCAAGATAATGTCTTTCTATTTTTTTATTTTTAATCATATCACTAAGTAATTCCATAGTTTTAATATCTTTGGCAACTACCATTAAACCACTAGTATCTTTATCAAGTCTATGAACAATACCTGGTCTAAAGGTACCATCTTTACTTACTTTAGAGTGATAAATAAGAGCATTAACTAAAGTATCAGTAACATGTCCTGGAGCAGGATGAACAACAAGACCACTCTCTTTATTAATAATCATTAAGTATTCATCTTCATAAACAATATCAAGAGGAATATCAGTAGGTTCTAAATTGTCTAAATTTATCTCTTCATCAAGACTTACTTCAATAATATCTCCTAGTTTCACTTTATAACTAGCATTTTTCTCTTTACCATTAACAAGTACTTTATTGTCACTAATAAGCTTAGATACTCTACTCCTAGATAAATCACTGTTACTTGCAATATAACTATCTAGTCTTACACCTTCACTATTTACTTCTAACGTCATTTTTCTTACCTCTTTCTTTTAATATTTCTTTAATTATAACTATAATTATTCCTACTACTATTAATATATCTGCAAAGTTAAAGATAGGATAGTTGTATCCTAATATTTTAAATGATAAGTAATCTATAATATATCCATCTATTAATCTATCAAGAAAATTACCTAATAAGCCTGCTAAGGCTAAAGAATAACCTATAGAAAGCATTCTATCATCTAAATTATTCTTTAACTCATATATTATAAAGAATAGACATATTAAAGCGATAAGAATTAATAGATAAGTCCTACTTGCAAATAGACTAAAGGCTGCCCCATCATTTAAAACATAAGTTAAGGAAAAGAAATTATCTATAATATTAACAGTTGTTAAATAAGTACTAACTAAGTATTTTAACAATAAATCTATTCCTAACAAAACAATAACTAAAACAATTGATATTATAATATTACTCTTCTTCATTTTCTCTCCTTATATAACTAATTTTACTAACTACTAATTGTAATTCATCATATCTTTTCTCTACTGTTCCTGTAAATATACAAATATCTCCTTTTTTAATATCCATATTATTTTTATATACTCTAGGAAAGAAGATAAAATCAACCTGCCCTGTCTCATCACTTGCAGTTATAAAGGCCATATCTTCATTTTTCTTAGTCTTAATCGCTTTAACTTTCTCTACCATTACCATAACATTAACTATTCTATTAAAGTAATTACCTATATAATTAATACTAACAATATTCTGATACTTACTCTTATATGTAGTAACAGGATGATTACTAATATAAAAACCAAAGCACTCTTCTTCTTGTTCTAATAAAACACTATTAGGAAATTCATTAGTAATAATTATCTCTGGCTTTAATACTAAACTCTCATCTAAATCAATAGTCAAAGTTCCATAATTAACTAAACTGTCTAAATTAGTGATTAATGTTTTTTTATTAAACCCAAAATTCCTAAAAGCATCAGCAGTTATTAAAGACTCTAACTGTTTTTTAGTAACACCACCTCTAACTAATTTAGAAAAGGCATCATATATATCAGTAAATTCTTTATCTCTTGACCTCAACACCAAACTAGAAACACTTGTCCCTACTCCTTTAATAGTAGAAAACGGAAAGATTATATTATTACCATCAATAACAAATCTATTAGTACTCTTATTTATATCAGGCTTTAATACTTTCAAATCATGACTTCTTATCTCTCTTAAATATTCTTGCATTTTAGAGGAAGCTCCTATAACATTATTTAAAAGATTAGCATAGAACTCTAACTTATAATGTACTTTCAAATAAGCCATTTTATAAGCGACTAGAGAGTATGCAACAGCATGGGATTTATTAAAACCATAACCGGCGAATTTTAAGATGCTTGAAAATATTGTTTTAGAAATATTTTCATCGTGTCCTAACTCTTTCGCTTTACTTATAAATTTACTTTCTTCATTCTTTAAAACATCTACTTTTTTCTTACTAATCGCCCTTCTTAAGATATCCGCTTCTCCTAATGTATAACCTGCATAGATGTTTGCAACTTGCATTATCTGTTCTTGATATATCATAATACCATATGTTTCTTTTAAAATAGGTTCTAATGATTCATCTTGATAAATAACTTTCTCTCTTCCCTCTTTTCTTGCTATATATAAATCTATATTTTCAGCAGGACCAGGTCTAAATAGAGCAATGGCTGTGCTTAGTTCATCAAAACTACTAGGTTTAAGCTTTCTTAAGAAACCTCTCATTCCATTAGATTCAAATTGAAAGATACCACTAGTATCACTATTTGCAAATAATCTATAAACCTCATTATCATCTAAAGGAATATCATTAAACTCTATTCTTTCACCTCTAGTTTTATAGACCATATCCATGACATTCATAATGATAGTAAGATTCCTAATTCCTAGAAAATCCATTTTTAATAGACCTAACTCTTCTAAATAGTTCATAGAATATCCTGTTAAGTACATATCATCACTTTTAGTTAAAGGAATAACTTCATCTAAGTCCTTCTTACACATAACAATACCAGCAGCATGTGTTCCAATCTGTCTTGGAAATCCTTCGATAATAGAAGCGATTTTATAGACTTTAGATAATGTTTCATCACTATTTATATATACTCTAAACTTCTCATTTTCCCTATAAAATTCATCTAACTTCTTATGAGACATAACAGGTATAAAAGATGTTAGTCTATCTACTTTATATAAAGGTACACTAAATATACGCGATACATCTCTTAATACTTGCTTTGCAGCAAGAGTTCCAAATGTAACAATACCAGATACTCTTTTTTTACCATATTTATCAGTAACATAATTAATAATATCATCACGATATATATCAGGTATATCTGTATCAATATCAGGCATGGTCTTACGTTCTGGATTTAAGAATCTTTCAAATAGTAAGTTATATTTTAAGGGATCTATTTCCGTAATACCAAGAGAATATGCTACTAAAGAACCAGCTGCACTACCCCTACCAGGTCCTACTAATATTCCTTTCTTTTTAGCATATCTAATAAAATCATAAACAACAAGAAAATAGTTAGCAAATCCCATATTATTAATGATATTAAGTTCATACCCTAATCTATCAAGATAATCTTTAGTAACATTATTATTAAGTCTTTTAGATAATCCTGCTTTTGCAAGACTCATTAAATAAATAGAAGAATCTACTCCCTTAGGACATTCATATATAGGTAGTAATAAACTAGGTTTAGGAAACTCTAAATTACATTCTTCT
Organism: uncultured bacterium; assembly: GCA_949291575.1. Lineage (GTDB taxonomy): Bacteria > Bacillota_I > Bacilli_A > RF39 > UBA660 > Onthousia. Next base: position 3,477 of record CASEWH010000036.1, on the reverse strand, counting down.
ACTATTTTTAAAGTATTAAGTAACCCTATATTTTCATAAGTATTAATAATATCAGTAACTTCTAATTCTTTATTTAAAGTATCATAACCAATATTATCATTAAGAGTCTTACCATCCCTAATTAAATAAAGATATTTTAAATAATCAGTATCTTCTTTTCTCTTATATAAACATGGTTTTAAATAAACTATATCTTTAGTAATAACTAAAGCCTCACTTTCCTCTTTCTTATTACTAAAGCCAAGATAAATATCCGTAAATTTATCTTTATGTTCTAAATAGAAATTTAAACTATCAAAAGGCACTAAAACAAAGAGATTATCTTTATATTTAATAATATCGTCTATTGTAATACTATTATCATTTACTCTTGTACATATTTTTATTAGATTAAGGTATCCCTGATAGTTTTTAATATAAAGTAATATTTTATAATTATCAAAAGATACTTCTAAACCAACAACAGGCTTTATTTTCTTAAGATGACACTTCTTAATAAACTCCATTGTCCCATACATATTATCATCACATATAACAGCATTAGTTCTATTTTTTTTTATATTATAATCTATAATATCATCTATTGTTAAAAGACTTGAAAGTAAAGAGTAATTACTCTTAACATATAACATATTATACATAATAATCACTCTCCTCTCTTCATTTATATCATACAGATGTATGCGAGTCAATAAAATTATGCGATTTTATTTGACTTTGTGTTATATTTATGATAAAGTTATAAAGCAGAAACGTTTAGTAAAGGAGGAATTATTATGGCAAAGAAAGTTACTAGCAAAAAGCCTTTAACTGGAAATAGTAGATCACATGCTTTAAATGCTACTAAAAAACAACAAAAACCAAATTTACAAGTAATTAGACTTGAAGATGGAACTAAAATTAGAATGAGTGCAAGAGAAATTAGAAGTTTAAGAAAACAAGATAAGCAAGCTGCTTAAAAGAAAAAAGATAGTCGCTACAAACGATTATCTTTTTCTTTTTCCGTAATTTACATTCATACTTTCTTGAATACTATTATAACTTAGTCTTTCAGTTTCTCTTAAAAATTCATATAAGTCAAAAGGCTTATTTTCAATAGAACTTTCAGAAACAAATGTTTCTTCTTGAACACTAGGGGTACTTTGACTAGCCATATATGGTTGCTTTCTTATAATATTGTAACTGACCTTTCCGCCTCTAGCATCTGCTAAACGTTGAGTATTCTCTAGCCTAAACTGATAATGATTTCTACTCATTAATTGCTCCTTTCTTACTGCGTGCTGATATATTACCATATTTTTGATAATTTGTCAAACATTATTTTGTACTGCAATTAATGAATACTTATCTTTCTAAATAATCCGCTCCTTTAAAAGGTCCTCCTTCTGGTTCTTCTCTTAATAAATCGTTAAAATTTTGTTGTCTTAAAGCTTCATATATAACAATCGCTACACTATTAGAAATATTTAATGCTCTAACATTAGATGTCATTGGTATTCTAAGACAATGAGATAAATCATTCTTTAATATTTCTTTAGGAATACCAGTAGACTCTTTTCCAAAGATAAAATATAAATCTAAATTATCTTTATTACTATAATCAAAACTAGTATGAGGAACTCTTCCATATCTAGTTAAATAGTAATAGACACCTTTATTTTTTGATGTAAAATCATCCCAAGATTCATATACAACATAGTCTAGCTTATCTATATAGTTAACTGCACTTCTTTTTAAATGAGCTTCATCTAAAGAAAAACCTAATGGTTTAATTAAATGTAATTTTGTATTAGTAGCAACACAAGTTCTCATAATATTACCAGTATTTTGTGGTATTTCAGGTTCAAATAAAACAACATGATTCATAAATATCCTCCTAAACTAAAACAAGACTTATTGTCCTGCTTTATCATTAATATCAAGAAAGTTTAAAGCTTCATCTCTTGTTAACAATGCTCCATTAAGTCCATCTTCTACTGCTGTAACTTTTCCATCAGTAAATTTAATTAAACATGGAGTACGATTAATAGTAAAATCAGTTCCTTCAAGTAGTCCCTTTATATAAGTTTCCTTATCTTCTACATCTTCTAAATTAATATAAACTAAATTTTCATAATTATTCTTTTCCAAAGGTGATTTAATTGTCTCTTCAAACTCTCTACAATCACTATCACTAGCAGTACATAAATATAAAACTGGTGATGGATTTTCTGTTAAATAATGTTCAAATTCTGAAGGACTAATCTCAGAAACCACATCTTTTAAAACAGGTATTTCATTTTGATAATTTTTATAAGTATTATACCAACTAGCTAAGTACAATACTAAGACTATCACTACAGCATATATAACAACTAATACTACATAATTCTTTTTTTGTTTCTTTTTACTTTTCATCTCTAATCACCTCTAACTTAAGTTAATTGTAACACAATCTTAAAAAAATGAAAATAATAGTTTACAATTTTTTAGGCAGAAAAACCTTCACATTACACAATTAACCATAAACTATTATAAAGGAGGAGAAAGTTATGTACAATAGACCTATATACCCAAACAATAATAGAAATGGTTTCATTCCTTTAATAATTGGTGGTGTTATAGGATATGGACTAGGAAGCAATAATAGGCCTAATTTTTATCCAATGTACCCTATTCCAGTTTATCAAGTATATCCACCATATTATTTTTATAGACACCCATATAGAGGAAGATAAGTAAAATCTTCTTTTATTTTAAAATAAAAAGTCCTATGGACTATTTTATTTCAGTTATTTCAACTTCATAACTTCCATTAGGACTTTCTACTGTAATAACATCGCCAACTTTATGATTAAGTAATGCTTTAGCGATAGGGCTTTCATTAGAAATTCTTCCTTCAAAAGGATCTGCTTCTTGACTACCTACTATTTGGTATTCATCTGTGTCATCTTCATCATCTACATATTTAATAGAAACTGTACTACCAAGACCAACTATATCTTTTGGAATATCTTTAATAATTTCTACATTTTCAAGCATTTTCTCAATAGTTTTAATTCTACCTTCAATTTGAGCTTGTTCATTTTTAGCAGCATCATAGTCAGCATTTTCAGATAAATCTCCTAAACTACGAGCTTCCTTAATAGCCTGAATATTAGCAGGTCTTTTTTTATTTATTAATTCACTTAATTCATTTTTCAAATCATTAAGTCCTTCTTCTGTTAAATAAACTGTTTTTTTGTTTCCCATTGTAATCACCTCAAAAATTAATATAAACTAGCTAGGCTCCCCTAACCATAATACGAGTAAAATTTTAGCATAGTTTAAAGAAAATAGCAAGTATTTTTTTAGAAATCATTAAATAAAATTCAAAGTTCCCGTTTTAATTAAGATGGGAAATTAGTCTTGTAATCAATGATATTTTATAGAATGATAAAGTAATTACAATCACTTAAAGATTTACATTTATCAGGATAAGTAGTATAATATGTAACG
>CASEWH010000035.1 GCA_949291575.1 uncultured bacterium | reverse complement strand
TATATTCTCCTTTTGTCATTTTTCTATACCTCCCTTTAATAATGACAAACAGGTTATGGCATATTATATCATTAACTTTTGTTCTTTAAAAGAATAAGTTCCCATTATAAATTTTTCGGGAACTTTGAATTTTATTTAACATAATAGCATTTTTTTACAAATAAATATTGACAAGCGTTTTTTTACTGTGATATAATCGATTTGTTCTTAAGCGATGGGGAATTAGCTCAGCTGGGAGAGCGTCACGTTTGCACCGTGAAGGTCAGGGGTTCGATCCCCCTATTCTCCACCATTTAGATTTTATCCTCTGTTTATCAGAGGTTTTATTATACATAAAAATTAAGTTAGGCTGTCCTAGCTTTTTTTGTCATAAATGTAAGTTATTTCATACTTTATATTAGGTGGTGAGATAATGGAACATTTTTGTCATAATGGCTGTTTTATTTTAGGACCTACTGGTCCTATGGGAATATCTGGTGCGACAGGTCCTACTGGTCCTACGGGTGCAAGTGGTGTTACTGGTCCTACGGGTGCAACTGGTATAACAGGACCAACTGGACCTACAGGCGCTACTGGTGTTACTGGTCCTACTGGTGAAACAGGACCTACAGGGATAATGGGTCCTACCGGGCCTACTGGTCCTGAGCTAGATAATAATTATGCTCTAGTTGTAAATCAAACAACGGATATTAGTTCTGGTAGTGTAATTCCACTAGCTTTACAATTTAGTGGAGGAACACCTAATATTACTGTAAGTAATGCTACTATTACTTTACCAAGTCCTGGGACTTATTATGTTTCTTTTAGTTTAACAGGAAGATTTGGTGTTAATCAAAATGGATCTATAATTCCTATTATTAATGGAGTTCCTCAAGATCGTTTAGCACCTACTAATAATACTAATAGTGCAAATAGTGATATTACAATACAAGATGGAACATTAATTCAAGCGTCTACTAATAGTACTGTTCAATTTTTATATACTGGTAGTACTTCTGTTTCTAGAGCAAACTTTTTTGTTTCAGTTTTTAAAGTATCAAATGTTTAATATATTTTTCTCTAGTATAGATACTGCTACTTCTGCTGAAATTATAATTTACGCAAAAAGACCTAGAACTTGATTTCTAGGCCTTTTTATTTTGTTTCTTTTTTCTTATTACAAACCAGTAGTAAAGTGCAACTACAAAGATTATTACTAGTATTATTAAAATTATATTAGAGAAGTTATCTAAGTAACCTACTATTGTTTCCCATTTATCCCCTACTATACTACCTACTATTATTAAAACTGTATTCCAGATTAGAGAACCTAATATAGTATAAAGTAAAAACTTTTGCATAGGCATCTCACTCATACCAGCAGGAATAGAGATTAAACTTCTAACTATTGGTATAAATCTACAGAAGAAAACTGTTTTATTACCTTTAGTATCAAACCATTTATCGGCTTTTTCTATATCACTAGCTTTTAATCTTAATACTTTACCTATTTTACCATTTACTATTCTTTTTAATCTTTCTTTATTAAAGATTTTACCAATATAATAAAGTACTATCGCTCCAAGTAGGGAACCTAATGTCGATGCTAGTATCATTATAGGTATATTAAGTGATGTATAAGTAGTCATGAAACCACCAAATACTAATATTACTTCTGATGGTATTGGTGGAAAAATATTTTCTATTGCAATTAGAAGAAAAACTCCTAAATAACCAACTTGTTCCATTATATTAATTATTATCTGTTCCATATATTTCTCCTTCTACTTTCTTTGTCTTTTTAATTATAACATCTATAGTAGTAATATGTCACTATAATTTATCTTTATATTTTCTTAATAAGTACTCTTCTTCTAAAAAATATTTATCATTAATCTTAATTAGGTGATGATAATCTCTTTTAAAGTCCTTAGTCCTCTTTACTATTTTACTTTTTTTAAACTTATATTTATGTAAATATCTTTCTAAAAT
>CASEWH010000034.1 GCA_949291575.1 uncultured bacterium | reverse complement strand
CGTTACATATTATACTACTTATCCTGATAAATGTAAATCTTTAAGTGATTGTAATTACTTTATCATTCTATAAAATATCATTGATTACAAGACTAATTTCCCATCTTAATTAAAACGGGAACTTTGAATTTTATTTAATGTTTTAAAGAAAATAATTGACTTTATGGAGGAAGACTGCTATAATTTTAATCGGTACATTTTATATCCCCACTAAAACTTGAACTTTGGGAAGGTTTGAGTAGTTTAGTAAAGGAGAAAAAATATGAAAAGTTATATGCAAAAGAAAGAAACAGTAGAGAGAAAATGGTACGTTATTGATGCTGAAGGTAAACCTTTAGGTCGTGTGGCTAGTAAGGCTGCTCATATCTTACGTGGTAAGCATAAAGCTACTTATACACCTCATATTGATTGTGGTGATTATGTAATTATTATTAATGCTTCTAAAGTTTTACTTACTGGTAATAAGTTAGAAGATAAGAAATATTATAGTCATTCTCAGTATCCAGGTGGATTAAGAACTAGAACTGCAAAAGAAATGATTGAGAAGTATCCTGAAGAAATGGTAGAGAAAGCTGTTAAAGGAATGTTACCAAAGAATCGTTTAGGTAGAGCGATGTATAAGAAACTATTTGTTTATGCAGGTAGTGATCATAAACATATGGCTCAAAAACCTAGCGAGATGGATGTATAGGGAGGTTAAATTATGGCAGATAAGAAAAAAGTATATACTGGAACTGGTAGAAGAAAAACTAGTGTTGCAAGAGTAAGACTTACAGCAGGAACTGGTAAAATTACTATCAATGGTCGTGATGTTAATGAATATTTCCCATATCCAACTTTAGTTATGGATTTAACTCAACCACTTGATGTTACTAATACTCGTGATATGTTTGATGTTGATGCAGATGTAACTGGTGGTGGATTTTCTGGTCAAACTGGAGCAGTTAGATTAGGAATTACTAGAGCATTATTACAATATGATGCATCTACTCCAGCAGATTCTGAGAATAGTTTCCGTAAGGTTTTGAAAGCTGAAGGATTTATTACTCGTGATGCACGTAAGAAAGAACGTAAGAAACCAGGTCTTAAGAAAGCTAGACGTGCTCCACAATTTAGTAAACGTTAATCTATTGTTTCTAAAGTATCGATTGAGTTCGGTACTTTTTCTTTTTGGATAGATTTTGATATTAACTTGTGTTATTATATATACAAGACCTGGGGTAGGTAGTTAAATGCTAAGCGTATGTTAAGTACGTTGCCTCTCAGGTATTTTTTGTTTATAAAAAATAGAAATATATTTGTAAGATAAATGTATAATAAAAACTTGCCCCAGGAGCAAAGGAATTCTAAATATACAAATGTATATCTACTCTCATTTGAGAACCCAGCTTTAATCCTTCACAGGCAAGTTATCTGACAATAATATATCAAAAATGATTATAATTGTCAAATTTAATATATGTATTTTTTTAGTAATTATGTATATTATTTTTTCCTCATTACTAATAATTTATTGCCGTTTTTATTAGAAAATCTTTTTCTTGTTGATAATGTTTCTATTTCTTCTAGTTTAAAACCAACTTCGGTAGATATGTCT
>CASEWH010000033.1 GCA_949291575.1 uncultured bacterium | reverse complement strand
TGAAACATTAAGTAGTAATGGCTATGCTTTAAGTGATATCTCATTTGACTACCATAAAACAGATACTGATATAATTATGAGTGAATATGAGATGCGTTTTAGCAAAGAAGGGAAAAATGTCTATCATCTTTTTGCACAAAAGAAGTGACAAACCAATTATTTTTTTGCTATAATGATATAAGAGTAGGTGTTGCATATTGAAAAAGAAAATAATTCTATTAATAATATCTATCTTAACTCTAACGGGATGTACTAACTTAACAAATATGAGTACAGATGAAGTAGTAGATGTTATGTTAAAAAATGATACTAATTTATCCAATAACGTTTTTGATGGTTATAAATACTATATACCTAAGGGCTTAAGACTACTAGAAAAGGATGAATATAATGCTAGTTTAAAAGATGAATATAATAATACCTACTATTTCTATATTGATGTTATCAGTTATTACAATAAAGAAGAAGTAGAGTATAAGGTAAATAATAAAGCTTATTTCTCTAAAGAACTAGATTATAACGATAAAAAAGGATATCTAGAAATAACAAAAATAGAAGATACTGATGCTTATTTTATAGAATACATGTACAATTATGGTAAAATTGAAGCATTTGTTAAAGAAAATGAGATAAAAAGTGCTATTATAAATATGAGTAGTGTTTTAAAATCGTTAGAATTTAACAGAACAGTTTTAGAAAGTCTTATTGGTAATAATGTCCTAGATTATAAAGAAGATACCTATGATGTTATGAAACCTAAAGGCAGTACTGCTACTAAAGATACATATCTAGAGTATGAAGAAAAATATGGTATCTATGAAGGTTATGGCGACAATAATACCAGTGAAGACAGAATAGAAATAGAAGAGAACTAAGAAATGGAAAGGTGGAGTCTTAGCTATGAAACTATTAGATAAACTAAAAAATGCTCTTTTTGAAGAAGAATACGTAGAAGTTGAAGAACCAAAACCAGTGAAAAAGAAAGAAAAACCAATTGCAAAGAAGATAATTGTTGAGGATAAACCTAAAAAACAAGCACCAAAAGAAGATTTGATTGTTGAAGAAGAAAAGAAAGAAGAGAAGGTTGAAACTCCTAATAGAGATTTTAAATTTAAAGCTATTTTAGATGATGATTTTATAGATTTAGAAGAAGAGAAAAAACAAAAACCTCTTCCTAAAATCGAACCTAAAAAAGAAGAAAAGCCAAAACCAGTAAAAAAAGAAGTTAAAGAAACAAGACCTTTATATCAAGGAGAAAAGAAAACTGAAGAAAAAAAGCTTTATGGTGTAAACAACGATAAGGAAATAAAAATACACGAATATGGCAGTGCTTCTAGACAAAAGGAAAAGAAAACCTTTCATCCTTCACCAATTATTTCGCCAATTTATGGAGTTTTAGATCAAAACTACAAAAAGGACGATATTGTGACAAAAAAAGAAGTTAGAATAACTAGTAGTTATAAATCAAAAAATATTGATGTTGATAGTGTCAGAGAAAAAGCATATGGAAATAGTGATGATATCTTTGAAGAAGAACTTACTTCTAATAAACAAAAAGAACCAACAAAAGAAGAAACAGAAGACTTTGTTATAAAAGAAGAAGATAGTCTTTTAGATATTAGTGATGATAATACACCATCAGTTGCTAAAGTCACTATGGGAGATGCAGAAGAATATTATAGTGATTTAGGACTAGAATATAATATTGATTATAAAGATGTATCTCATGAAAAAGCGACAGGTAGAAGAACAGACTTAAAGAACTTTGATGAAGAAGAACCTAAAAATGATGATGCTAGCATCGAAGATAATTTATTTGATTTAATAGATTCAATGTATGAAGAAAAGAAAGGAGAATAAAAAGTGGAATTTTTAGGGGTTATTTTGGATAGCCTATTAATAGTATTAGTAATTATTTTAATAGTTTTAGCACTAAAAACACTAGATACACTAAATAAAGTAGATGCTATTCTAGATAATACTAAGAAAAAATTAGAGAATTTAGATGGTGTCTTTAATTTTGTTGATAATGTTAGTGATAAATTAATCGTAATTACTGATACTGTTGTTGGTAGTGTTGTTAATTTCATAACAACTATATTTAATAAGAAAGGAAAGGGAGATATTGATGAGTAATACGAAAAAAAATAGTGGAATTGGAAAATTTGTAGCAGGAGCTGTGCTTGGAGCAGGATTAGGTATTTTATTTGCACCTAAAAAAGGTAGTGAGACAAGAAAGGATTTAAAAGAAAAACTAGATAATGTAGTCGCTAAAATTAAATCTGTAGACGCAGAAGATGTCAAAGAGATGTTTGAAGAAAAAGTAGAGGAAATTAAAGCTGAACTAGAAGATTTAGATAAAGAAAAAGCTTTAAAAATTGCTAAGAAAAAAGGTGAAGAAATAAAGAAAAAATGTCAAGATTTAGTTAATCTTGCCGTTGCTAAAGGAACACCAGTTTTAGAAAAAGCTGCAGAAGAGTTAAGATTAAAAGCTATAGATGTAGTTAGTGATGTTCTAGAAAAGCTAGAATCTAAAGAAGTTAAGGAAAAATAAACTAACTAATTAATATAATAAAGTAGGACTGATTTACTTATCAAACAGTTCTACTTTTTGCACTTTATATAAATATCTTGCATTTTTATAAAAAAAGTGTTATAATATAGGCACAAAAACAAATTGGGGGGATAAAAATGAAAAATTTAAAAATGCATAAATTTAAATTAACAATACTTGCAGTTTTAATTGCGATGCTTGGTATATTCACTATTACTGGTACAAATGCTGCATCTTCTGCACCAACAACATTTACAGCAGATAGTGAAAAATTATTAGAAGGATATATTGACAACTTGCATTATGGTAAACTAACTAGTAGTTTAGGAGGCTATGTTTACTGTCGTGATATGAATTTAGGTATTCCATATGGTGTAACAATGACACTAGAAGGAGAAGCTCCTGCTGCTATTGCTTACATCTTATCAAATGGTTTTCCTAGAACTAGTATAACTGGTAATGATGATATGGACTATTATATTACTCAAGCAGCTTTATGGTGGTATATGGATTTACATATGGGAGGAAATAACTTACCAGATAGTTTTAAAACAACAGGTTCTGACCCACATAATCTAAGACCACATATTAAAAAACTAGTAGAAGGAGCTGAGAGTGTAAGCTCTTATGCAACACCTGCTATAAGTTTAGTAAATAATGACACATCATTAAACCTATCAAGTGATAAAAAATATTATGAATCAAATGCTATTAGTGCTAAAACATTATATACAACTGGAAATTATACTATATCTTTAAGTGGTGCTCCTTCTGGAACTACAGTTGTAAATGCAGGAACAGGAGCAAGCCAAACATCATTTGCATCTAATGAAAGCTTCAAAGTAAGAATACCAGTTGACGCTGTTGATACTGGAGATTTAAACATTACAGTAAAAGCAACTGCAACAGGATCAATAAATAAAGCATATATGTATAAATCAAGTGATTCATCAAAACAAAGTGTATTTGGTTCAGTATTATATCCAGAAACTTCAACCGTAACAGATCAAACTAATTTAACACTTTCAACAAGTAAAGTAACTATTACAAAAATAGATGATGATACAAACAAACCACTAGCAGGTGCAACTTTTGTCTTAAAAGATAGTGATGGTAATACAGTAGCAACTTGGGTTTCAACAACTTCATCACATGTAATTAAAAACTTACCAAATGGTACTTATACATTACAAGAAACAAAAGCTCCGGCTGGGTATATCTTAAATGATCAAGTAGTAAAATTTACAATAAGCGATACTAATAGAAATATCTCAATAAGATTTAGAAATGACGAAATAAATAAAGAGGCAACTATTATAAAAGTAGATGCTGAAACTGGCGAGACTGTAGCAGGAGCGGTGCTTGTAGTAAAAGATGCTAACGGTAAAGTAGTAGAGGAATTTACTACAACAACAAGTGCTCATGTTCTAAAAGATTTAGCTGATGGCGAATATACAGTAGAAGAGAAAGTTGCTCCAGCTGGATATGAGAAAACAGATGAAGTATTTAAATTTACAATAAGTGATACAAATAATAAAGTTAAAATTACAATAAAAAATAAGCTAATTGAAAAAATAGCTGAAATCATAAAAATAGATTCTGTAACTAAAGATCCAGTAGCAGGAGCGGTGCTTGTAGTAAAAGATAGTACTGGTAAAGTAGTAGAAGAATTTACTACAACAACAAAACCACACATCTTAGAAGACTTAGCTGATGGAACATATACAGTAGAAGAGAAAGTTGCTCCAGCTGGATATGAGAAAACAGACGAAATATTTGAATTTACAATCAGTGATACTAACAACAAAGCTGAAATTACTATTGAAAATACAGCTATCGAAAAATTAGTAAACATCTTAAAAGTAGATGCTGAAACTGGTAATCCTTTAAAAGGGGCAACACTAGTAGTAAAAGATAGCGAAGGTAATGTAATAGAAGAATTTGTAACAACTGAAGAACCACATACTATTACAGACCTAAAAGATGGAGAATATACAGTAGAAGAAATAGCTGCACCAGAAGGCTATAAGAAAAGTGATGACATCTATAAGTTTACCATCAGTGATGAAACACCTACTGCCTTAGTTATCTTTGAAAATAACGAAATAGTAGAAGTTCCATTTACTGGAAGTAATAAATCCCTAATAAGTACTTTATTTGGATCAGTACTTTTGATATCCGGAGTAGGATTCGTATACTACAATGGTAAAAAACAAAAAGTTAAATAAGAAAAAAAGAATCTCTCCTAATACAGTCGCTCTTATTGGAGCATTTGTAATAACACTTGGAGGATTCTTTATTCTTTATAACTTCATCAGTGATAAAAAGCTATTTGCCTATGACTATATGAATGAACAGATATATAATGAAACTGAAACAGAAATATATAGTGTTAATACAACTGAAGTTACTACTGATGAAGAAGAAACTAAAACACAAAATTATCAAGATATTGAAAGTTACATTGGTTACTTAGAAATACCAAAAATAAAGTTTAGAAGGGGTTTTTACAACATTGATTCTAGCCTTAATACAGTTGAAGCAAATATAGAAATAATAAAAGGTAGTGAAATGCCTGATGTTACTAATGGTAACTTAATAATAGCAGGACACTCTGGTACTGGTTGGAAAGCTTTCTTTAAAGACTTATATAAACTAGAAGTAGGAGATGAAGCTATAGTTACCTATGCTGGAGTTAATTACAAATATAAAATTACAAACATATATAAAGAAAAAAATACAGGTACTGTCTCTATCAAAAGAAATTATGATAAGACGACACTTACATTAATTACCTGTACTAAAGATGATAGTTCTACACAAACTATTTATATAGCAGAACTATACACAGTTGAATAAAAGGGGGTGTTATTAATGAGTCCGTTATCATTAATGACAAAATTACAAACGGTATTTGATTTAATTACATCTAGAAACTTATATTTAATGATACT
>CASEWH010000032.1 GCA_949291575.1 uncultured bacterium | reverse complement strand
TTTTTCATTTTGGTGTCCTCTCTACATTAGTGAGTAACTGTATAGAGGACACCACATCACAATTACACAGTTACTCACTAATGTACAATTGTAATATAATTATACATTACTTAGCCGGACTGTGCAAATAGTGATTTAAAAAATAATATAATCACTACATTAACAACTTTATTGTTTTTATTTTTGCCATCCCATAAATTATTGAGTTATAACAATATAGAGTACTGTAGAAACACTTTGCCTTAATTATGATAAAGTTTATCAAAAAATTATAACAATAGGGACTTAGCAACCTTTGAAAAATATAATAATCTTAATAATATTATCTTAGTAAAAATAATGGTAAATTGAAGTATATGATTACTATAAGATGTCAAGTGTTTCATTAGAATATACTATATTTGCAAATAAAGTAAAGAAAAAAGATATTATATATAATTTAGTAGTTTTGCTATAATTTATTGATGAAGATAAATTAACAATAGCAGATTCACTAGATTTAAAATTTACAAAATCATATGTAAAACAAGAGAGTTATTTCTATTTAGCAATTTGACGTTTGATAAGAACCGTCTTTTTATATTGCAAAAATGTTAGAGAAGACCATATTGAAAAAGTATAAAAAAAATACTACAATAATATTAGGAGGAAATATCTATATGAAGAAAACAGTAAAAGATTTTGATATTAATAATAAAAAAGTAATAATTAGATGTGATTTTAATGTTCCAATTAAAGATGGTAAAATTAAAGATGATACTAGAATAGTAAAAAGTCTACCTACTATTAAATATTGTTTAGAACATAATGCTAAAATAATATTAATGTCTCATTTAGGTAGAGTAAAAAATGAAGAAGATAAAACTAAGAATGACCTTAGTGTTGTTGCTACAAGACTTAGTGAACTACTAGATAAAAATGTAACTTTTGTAAATGTTACAAGAGGAGAAGAATTAGAAAATGCTACTTCTAACATGAAAGATGGAGATATTATTCTAATGCAAAATACTCGTTATGAAGACTTAGATGGTAAAAAAGAAAGCGGTTGTGATATGGAACTTGCTAAATACTGGGCAAGTTTAGGAGATATCTTTATTAATGATGCCTTTGGTACTCTACATCGTGCCCATGCCTCTAACGTAGGTATAAGTACTTACTTACCAAGTTGTGTAGGACTACTTGTAGAAAAAGAACTAAATGCTTTATCTTATCTTTTTAATCCTGATAGACCATTTATGGTAATATTAGGAGGTGCTAAAGTAAGCGATAAGATAGGAATAATTGAAAATTTACTTCCTAAATGTGATAAGATTCTAATTGGTGGAGGTATGGCATTTACTTTCTTAAAAGCAGAAGGTTATAATATTGGTAATTCCCTATTAGATGAAGAGTCTCTTGACTTCTGTAAAAAAATATTAAAAGAAAATGAAGACAAGATTATCTTACCAGTAGATGTAGTTTGCAATGATAAATATGAGGATACTGAAGGAACTGTTAAAGATATAACAGAACTAACTGATAGTGAGATGGGCTTAGATATTGGTCCTAATACAGTAAATATCTTTAAAAACAACTTAAGTAATGCTAAAACAGTTATGTGGAATGGACCACTGGGAGTTTATGAATTTAAAAACTTTGTTTTAGGAACAAATGATGTATTAACTTACTTAACAGAAATTAATGCTAAAACAGTACTTGGTGGAGGAGATATAGTTGGAGCAGCTTCATCTTGTAACATAACAGATAAACTATATCATATCTCAACAGGTGGAGGGGCTACCTTAGAATATTTAGAAGGAAAAGAATTACCAGGGCTAAAAAATATTCCTGAAAAATAAACTATTACTAAAGGAGGAAACTTTATGAGAATAGGTCTATTTACAGATTCTTATGTACCATCTGTTAATGGAGTAATAACAAGTGTTGAAACACTAAAGAAAGCTCTTGAACAGAAAGGCCATACAGTATATATAGTCACAGTAGGACAGGATAGTAAGACCTATGACTATAATGAAAAAGAAAGAATACTAAAAATTCCCGGTATTCCTTTAGGAATTTATGATTATAGAATGTCTAGTATCTATCCTTTAAAAGTAATGAACAAAATTAAATCATGGAATTTAGATTTAATTCATTCTCATACGGAACTTAGTATGGGAATATTTGCAAGACTATTCGCTAAACAATACAATATTCCCTTAGTTCATACTTATCATACAATGTATAAAGATTATACTTGGTATGTTTCAAGAAATGTTAAATTCTTCGATATGGGATGTAAAAAAGCCGTTGAATATATAAGTAAATTCTATTGTGATAACACAGCAGATGCTTTTATCGTTCCCACTGTAAAGACATACCATTTGTTTAGAGATGAATATCATTATGACAAAGATATATATATAGTACCTACAGGATTAGATGCCTCAAGGTTTTATAAAGAAAATAGTGACAAACTAAAAGTAACTCGCTTAAGACGTTATTTAGGATATAAAAGAAAAGACTTCGTCATGTTATTTGTAGGAAGATTAGCTCAGGAGAAAAATGTTACTTTCCTTTTTGATATTATAGAAAAGACTAAAAATAAGAATATCAAACTATTAGTAGTAGGCTATGGTCCAGATGAAGAGAATTATAAAAAAGAAGTTAAAGAAAGAGGACTTGAAGATAGAATAAAGTTTACAGGTAAAGTTGCCTGGGTTGATATGCCAAGCTACTATCATATCTCTAATGCCTTTATAACAGCATCCACTACAGAAACACAAGGACTAACAGTTATTGAAGCCTTAGCGGCATCCCTACCAGTAATTTGTATTGATGACGATGCTTTTAAAAGTGTTGTCGTAGATAACTTTAATGGACGAATCTTTAAAGACAAAAAGGAATGCTTGCAAATAGTAGAAGAACTATCAACTAATAAATTAGAACTTGATAATCTAACAGACAAAGCCGAAGGTTCTGTTAAGAAATATTCTCTATCAAGCTTTGCCGACTCTGTCTTAGAAGTATATAAAGTAGCGATTACTAAACATAATAAGAAACAAGCTTTATCAACAAGACTTGTGGAAAAAATAAAAAATAAATGGAAGGATGGAAAGAAAAATGATAGTAGCCTTAAATCACAAGAGTAACTTTACGAAAGATGAGATACTAAAGTACTTAGAAGATTATAAAAACTTAAATACCTATAATCATGAAATGATTTTAATACCAAGTGTCTGTTACTTACCATTAATACCTGATAATATAACATATGCTTCAGAAGATGTAAGTAGTAAAACAATGGGAGCTTATACAGGAGAAGTTACTGCAAAAGCCATTAAATCATTAGGAGCTACATACACTTTAATTAATCATAGTGAAAGAACAACTAAGATGAATGAGAATCTTGAAATAAGTAAACAAAAATTAGAACAAGCATTTAACAATGACTTAATACCTATTATCTGTATAGGAGACACTTTAGAAGAACATGAAAGTGGTACTTATGTTGATAAAATAAAAAAAGATATGGACTATCTATTAAGTGATATAGATAAATCTAAAGACTTTATCATTGCCTATGAACCAATATTTGCAATAGGTACAGGTATTGTTCCCACAAATCTAGATATTGAAAAAGTAACTACTATGTTAAAAGAAACATATCATAAGAAAGTCTTATACGGTGGTAGTGCTAATGAAAATAATATAGATGAATTAAAACAAGTAAAAGATATAGATGGCTTTCTATTAGGAGGAATATCTTTAAAACTTCCTTCTTTACAAGAGTTTCTTAATAAGTTATAATAGTAAGCTAAGGAAGTGAGAATTATGCCAAATTTAGAAGAATTAATAGAATTGAGAAATAAATCTATAGAAGAAACAAAAGGTTTATTAAATCTAATAGAATCTTATTTGAAATATTACAGTTATATTTATTATAACTATGTTATAAATCCCCAAATAGAAGCTGATACAAAACAATATGTTTTATATGATTGTGTTTATACCTTTAATGCAAGTATAGTATCATTAGAACCATATGATATAAAGGAGTACGAATACAATAAAATGTTTGCTGAAATTATAGACAAACATAATAAAGGAAATATATCATTAATTGACATTAAAAGGCTTTTGAATTTAAGAGAAGATCCTATACTTGCTATTCCACAATTTGAAAATCATAGTGCATATTATTATGTCAGAAAATCATATATTGATGAATTAGTCAAAGCTGATGATTTAAGTATTGAATATCCTGATAAAGAAAACTATCCAAATACATTACAGGTAACTGCTACTCTACCTAAACTAGAATTACCTAAACATAAAGTTTTAACTCTTGAAGATTAAAACTTTTTCTTTTCGACAAAATCTTTCTTTTTTTACTCTATCAAATTTTTGTTATTTGTTATATAATTAAGATGCGTGGTAGTATATGGAAGGAGAGAAAATGAAAAAGACCAACGTATTAATGATTGATGATAATATTGAACTAGTTAAAATGGTGAAGGAGTACTTTAAAGATAATAAAGAAATAGATGTCACTTTAACTGCAAATGATGGAATTGAAGGATTAAACCTAATAGAAAATAACCAAGATGAGTATGATGTAATTGTTCTTGACCTAATTATGCCTAATAAAGATGGTATGAGTGTTCTAAAAGATATGAGAGAAAAGAAACTAGATAAGAAAGTAATCGTCTTAACCTCTTTTAATACCCAAGAAGTAATAAGAGAAGCTAGTGAATTAGGTATTAGTTATTTTATTTTGAAACCTTTTGAATTAACAGAACTAGAAAAGAGAATATTAGAGTGTAGTAGTAAGAATGATTATGATAAGAAAACTATTGATATGAAATATAATAACTTACAAGTATCAATAACAAAAATATTACATGAGTTAGGTGTTCCATCTCATATTAAAGGATATCAATATATAAGAGAAGGTATAACAGTCCTTTATGAACATCCTGAAGTAATAGGTGGAATTACTAAAGAATTATATCCTGATATAGCAGAGAAATTTGATACAACAGTCTCTCGTGTAGAACGTGCTATAAGACATGCTATTGAAGTAAGTTGGAATAGAGGTAATTGGCAGTTAATGGAAGAAATATTTGGACATAGTGTCGATATTGATAAAGCTAAACCAACTAATTCAGAATTTATTGTCACAGTCGCAGATAAACTTCGTCTTGAATTTCATCAAGATGCAATTAGGCAGTAATAATATTATTAAGACGAGCAGTAGTAGTCTTTTTATTTTGCAAAAATATTGACTAAACATTATAAAATATATATACTTATATTAGAAGATGTGGGAGGTGACTACACTAAATGGAACGAAAAATAAATAAATTTTTATTAAAATGGAAAAATGATTTAATAAGAAAACCATTATTAATTATTGGTACAAGACAAGTAGGTAAAACTTATACAGCTTTAGACTTTGGTAAACAAAACTATCAGCATGTCGCTTACTTTAATACTGATCATAATGCACTCTTAAAAGACTTATTTAAAAAAGAAAGATCTATTACAAGACTAGCAGAGGCTTTAAGCATTATATGTGAAGTTCCTGTTGTAAAAAACGATACCCTATTAATTTTTGATAATGTTACAGATGAAGACATAATTAAAGGAATAAAGCTATTTGGTTTTGATAAGAATGATTATCACGTTATTGCTATAACCTCAAGTAGAGATTCCCTATTAAAATTTAGAGGAGAAGAATTTCAATATAAGATAATGACAGAAATGGATTATGAAGAATTTCTTTGGGCTATAGGTGAAAAAGAAGTATCAGAAAAAATAAGATATGCTTATGATAATCATAGAAGTTGTAGTGTTCATACTAAAGCCTTAGATTATTTCTATGATTATTTAATAACAGGAGGACTACCTGAAGTAGTAGATGCCTATGCCAATAAACGTCACTATGGTTATTTAGATAGTATTAAAGAAAGAGTTTTTGATATTAATAAAAGTGAACTACTAAATAGTGAAAACTTAATAGACATTGAACGTGGTATTGAAGTAATGGAAAGTATTCCTAAACAACTAGAAAAAGAAAATAAAAAATTTCAATATGGTGTTCTAGGATATGGTAGACGTGCTAAAGAATATGAGAATTCTATCAATTACTTAGTAACTAATCAATTAGTATATCGTTCATATAAAATAAGAGTAGCAAAGTCTCCTTTATCTAGTTGTAGAGAACTTGATAGTTTTAAACTATATCTACCAGATGATGGACTTTTAAGTATGAGATATAATTTAACTAAAGATAGACTAAGAGTAGATGATAATATTAAACAAGCCTTATACGAAAATCATATCGCTCATACTTTAGTAGAAGCAGGTTATTCCCTATACTATTATCAGTCAGAAGGAAAAGCAGAAGTTAGCTTTGTTATTCAAAATAGAATGGGTAAGATTATTCCTATAGAACTTGCAACTAAACAAGGCTCTAAAGTAAAGAGTCTATCAGTCTTTATGAAAAAATATATTGTAACAGAGGCTTTCCGTATTACAGAAAATAATTTCAGTACTAAGAAAAATGTTAGGTACTTACCTATATATGCTATATTCTGTTTAAATGAACAATTATATTAAGGAGAGTGGAAAATGAAAAAAGTATTATTAACAATTATAGATGGTTTTGGATATAGAGAAGAAAAAAAAGGTAATGCTATAATCACCGCTAATCCAGAAAATATTATAAATTTATGGAAAGAATATCCTCATACTACTTTGGAAGCAAGTGGTGAAGCAGTAGGACTTCCAGATGGACAAATGGGTAATAGTGAAGTAGGACATTTAAATATAGGTGCAGGACGTGTTGTAGACCAACCTCTTATGCAAATTAATCATGCTATTGAAGATGGTAGTTTCTTTAAAAATGAAGTCTTATTACATATAATTAATCACTGTAAAGAAAATAATTCATCTCTACATTTACTTGGACTATTAAGTGATGGAGGAGTTCATTCTCATATTAATCATTTCTTTGCAATGTTAGATTTATGTAAAAAAGAAAACTTTCATAATGTCTATGTTCATGCTTTTCTAGATGGTAGAGATACCCTTCCAGATGTCGCTCTTACCTTCTTAGATTCTCTAACTAATAAACTTAATGAACTAGGCTTTGGTAAACTAGCTGATATTTCTGGAAGATATTATTCTATGGATAGAGAAAGAATGTGGAATGTTACTAAGAAGTATTATGATTTATTAGTTCATGGAGAGGGAGTAAAAATAGATTCATATAAAGAGTATATTGAAGAATCATATAAACAAAATATTATGGATGAGTTTATTGTTCCTGCTAAATTAATAGAAGATGGAACCCTTAAAGAAAATGATGGTATGGTAATGCTTAACTTTAGACCAGATCGTATTACTCAAACATTCACTGCTTTAACTAACAAAGACTTTAAAGAGTTTCCACGAGTAGATTTTAAAAATGTAAAACTAGTTACCATGATGACTCCAGAACATACAGTTATTGCAACTCCTGCTTTTCCACCAATGCACTTAACTAATACATTAGGAGAATATGCGGCATCAAAGGGGTTAAAAATATTAAGAATAGCAGAAGCTAGTAAATATCCACATGTTACATACTTCTTTGATGGAGGAGAAGAAAAAGATATTCCTAATACAGATAAAATAATCATTCCAAGAAAAGATGTAGCGACTTATGATATGTATCCTGCTATGAGTGCTTATGAAGTAACAGATAAACTAATAGAAGTTATGGATAAATATGATTTAATCATTTTAAACTTTGCTAACTGTGACATGGTAGGACATACAGGTAAATTTGATAAAGTTGTTGAAGCTGTTAAAGCTGTTAATGAAAATGTAGGAAGACTATATGAAGCAAGTAAGGAAAAAGACTTTACAATGTTTGTAACAGCAGACCATGGTAATTCTGAGATTATGGAAGACGATAAAGGAGAAGTAATAACTGCTCACACAACTAGCCCTGTTCCATTTATTATTACAGACCATAATATAAAAGAAATCAAAACAGGTAAACTAGGAGATATCGCTCCTACAATATTAAAATATATGGATATAGAAAAACCAGATGAAATGACGGGTAATAACTTAATATAAAAAATTCGCAGTTACTTTGTAAAATTAATAATCACTAAGTGGTTCTTTTTCTTTTTCTCATATTGACAAAATAAATTACTGTAATTATTATAAATATCAAAAAGGAGCAATAATTATATGAGAGAAAAAGACAATAGCAGAATTTATATAAAATATAAAGACAAAAAACGAGTTCAAAAACTAAAACAAGAAGATATACTTAACATACCATATTTTGAATATTTAGAAGAAAATATAGAAGAGATAATTTTTGAAAACTGTTATTTAGATTATGAACTTTATATAAAAGCAAAAAATGCTGATACCAAAGTAATATTTAGAAACTGTGCATTTGATAAATTGTTTGTAGAAAATGGAAAAGTTTATTTAACAGATGTTAATGCAACCTATCTAAAAGGAATTAATAATAAGACATTTGCTCTAAAAGAAAAAAATGAAATAGATATGGATATGAAAATAAAAGCAGGTACTGTATTTATAAGTGGAGATTTAAAAGAAACTAATACAGAAATAGAAGCAGAAAAGCTTATTATAGATTCTGCTACTATATCAACATTCTTTGATTTTATTGTAAAAGCTAAAAAGTTAAATATCAACCAAAGTGAATTTGTATCTAGCACATTATTATCTTTAGATCATAAAGAAGCTTTAGTTACAGAAACAAGTTTTGATACATATATGTTTAAAGTTAATGGTAGATATTATAAGACAGATGATACAAAAATAAGCATATACAATAATGATCCTAATAAAGAAGAATATATAAAAAGCTATTTATGGCTTGAATTTTTAAGAAAATTAAGAGATAAAGTTGAAGTGCTAAATTCAAAAGATTATAAAAATAATTGTAATCAAATAACAGCAGAATCTAAAAAGAGAATAGAAGAGTATGAAAAAGAAATAAAAAATTATGAATTAAAAATAGAAAAGTTAAAGAGTAAAATAGCTGATGAAAGATATATAAGAGGTTTAGATAAAATTGCCAAAGATAAGGTTTTATCTAAAAGAAAGATAGGTAGTATTGAAGGTGTTGTTGAAAAGAAACCGCAACAATAATCCACAGTAACTGTGGAAAATTAATAATCACTAAGTGGTTATTTTTTTCTCTTTAAAATAGAACTAACGTATTATATAATAGAGTAAAGAGGAGGAAAGACTATGCAACGAATTATTTTTCATATTGATGTTAATAATGCTTTTTTATCTTGGACTGCTATTTATTTATTAAATCACGGCTATAAACAAGATATTAGAAAGATTCCTTCAGTAATAGGAGGAGATGAAAAAGCAAGAAGAGGTATTGTTCTTGCTAAAAGTCCTATCGCTAAGAAATATGGTATTGTAACAGCAGAAACTTTATATAGTGCTAGAAGTAAATGTAAAGCCTTACAAGTATTTCCTCCTAACTATGACTTTTATAAAGAACAGTCTAAGAAGTTATATAATTATCTCTCACAGTATACTCCAGTAATAGAACAATATTCTATTGATGAGTGTTTTCTTGACCTTACCGGAACGACACTGCTTTATGGTAATGATTATGTATCTCTAGCTCACAAAATAAAAGATGAAATCAAAGAAAAGTTTGGTTTCACAGTCAATGTTGGAATAGGAGAAAACAAACTTTGTGCTAAGATGGCCAGTGATTTTGAAAAGCCAGATAAAGTACATACTCTTTATTTAAATGAAATTGAAACTAAAATGTGGCCTTTAAAAGTAAATGATTTATTTATGCTAGGAAAAAGTTCTGCTAAAAAGTTAAATGACTTAGGAATATATACTATTAAAGATTTAGCAGAGTCTAACATTAACTTATTAAGAAGACATTTTAAAAGCCAGGGAGACTATTTTAAAGAAGCAGCATTAGGAATAGATTATAGTAAAGTAGAACCTAGAAATGCTAAAAATAAGTGTATTAGTATCTCAAGAACCTTACCTTATGATGTAACGAGAAAAGAAGATTTATTAAAAATATTATTTAGTGAAACAGAAGAAGTATCATTTACTTTGAGGGACCAGAAACTATATACAGGAACTATCGCTGTTACTTATAGAAATAATTTATTTAAAAACTATTCTCACCAAATTACTCTAGATAATCCTACTAATGTAACAGAAGAAATCTATAAAGGAGTTAAAACAATCTTTGAAGCTAGTTGGAAAGAAGACCCTATTAGAAATATAGGAGTAAGATTAGGTGATTTAAAAGAGAAAGCAGTTAGTCAGATGTCTTTATTTGAAGAATCAGATGTCAAAGTAGTAGATAAGGTAGAGGAAGTAATGGATAGTATTATTAAAAAATATGGAAAAGGTAGTGTTATAAGAGCTAGTAAAAAAGAAGAAGATTATAATATTGAAAGAAGACAATAAAAAAAGTTTTTGCACAGCTTTTGTGGAAAAACTTAATTTAAAAGATTATCAATAATAGAGTTAATCTCATTATCATTTAATACAATATCTTCATTAATTAAACCAATGTCAGAGTGAATACCGTCATTCTTATGAAAGTCAGAACCTATTGTCGTTATTAGATTATGATGTTTAGCAAAGTTATTCCAATGAGTACTTTCATTGATTTTATTACCATTTTTATCTAAATAAACGTAATTAGCTTCAATACCATCAGGATTCATTTCTTTAACAAGGTTTAATATATCATCATCATTTAATCCATCTTCATATTTATAACAGACAGGATGAGCAAGAACTACTTTACCACCAGCTTCTCTTATTAAATCACTTGCTTCCTTAGGACTAATAGCTTCTTTTTCTACATGACAGGGACATCCTTCATTCATTATTG